>SCUP01000064.1 GCA_004297665.1 Nitrosarchaeum sp.
CCAAAACTTACAATCACCCCACCAACATATCCTATGACAAGCGTACCAGCTAAGACTAGAGGCAATGTACTGTGTGAAAGTTCAACCCAGTTAATCGATCCATACAAAACAAAATTTGTAGACAAATAAAATAGAGTCACCAATATCATGCCAACAGTTATTGCTTTTGGAATGACTCGTTTTGGATTTTTTACTTCACTTGCGGGTAATGTTCCCATTTCAAACCCAGCATAAGCCCAAAAAATCAACACTAGTGCGGAACCAAAATTTTCCCATCCCAAAGGAGCGATAGGAGAATAATTCTGAGATAGATTTTCTGGATTGTATGCCAAGAAAATAAATCCTAATGCAATAACAAGAACAAGTGGCGCAAGTTTCATCAAGGTTAAAACATCATTGACTCTTCCCCCTAATTTCACACCAAGAATATTCACGGTTGTTAATGAAAAAATGAAAAACCCCTTAACTAAAATTTCTTGCAAAGAATCTAATTCTATAAAAAAATGGAGATATCGTGTAAATACAATAGCAAACAAAGGCAGTGCCATCATTTCAGCAATTAACATCAACCAACCAGTCAAAAATCCATAGAACTTTCCAAATGCCTTTGAAACAAAAGCAAATGGTCCGCCAACTTTAGGAACATAATAGCTAGTATATGAGAACACTAATGCTATGACAAGGGCAAAAATTCCAGCAACAACCCATACAACGATCGAAGCAGGTCCAATCATTGCCGCAGTCAGCCCTGGTGTGATATAGATATCAGCTCCAATTACTGATCCTATAATGAGATTAGTAAGATCAAATGAAGAAAGACGTCGTTTAAGATTCAATATGCACAAAATTATGACATTAACTCATTGATAATATTTTACGTATTTCTCAAATCATGGTATTAGTATTATTTGTAAAACAGATAAGTACCAAATATTAAAAATCATCTTCAGACGGTTTAGCGATATCTATTGTATCAAAGCTAGTTCCCTTACATTGTGGGCAACTAGATATTATAGTTACTCCGGCTCTCTTTGAAAAAACGTTTCCGCATAACTTACAGACACGAAGTTCGCTCAAAGTTGTCATGATTTACATTAATAATCATTTTAAATAAACACTGTGTTGAATTTTGACATTGAGAAACAAACACAATTTCCAAAAATGTAATCTTTGTGATGAAATAGTTCATTTTGAAAAATTGTATTCATTATTCATATACCCTAATCAAAAGAACACGGAAACGCTTACACCATATACCAATGTATACCGCGTTGAGTTAATACCCTACGTTTCCGTGCGTTGCACCAAACCGAAGTTTAATGCAAGAGCAATACAACAAAATCACACTTAAAGATACAACATAATTATCACTGTTGATTTTAAAAGATATAAAATGATGATTTTAAAAAAGTCAGATTATTTTCAGTAGTGATCATTACACTAAGGACGTATTTTGATTTATTACACAATCTGAAGGATGTTTAGAAAAAATATACTAACAATAAAAAGCAAATTCTAACAGATTAAGTACAATGAAAGATTATGTCGTTATCGACGGATCCGCTTCAGAACATTTATCAAAAAATATCGCTAAAAAACTACAAAAGATAGACGAAATAATGTACGAAACAAATGACAAGGTCAGTGCAATTGTTAGTGAAATGAGACAAATAAGATGCTCAAAACTTAAT
>SCUP01000065.1 GCA_004297665.1 Nitrosarchaeum sp.
TGCAAATACTGCAGTATCTTTGGTTATTCATGAATTTTTAGATACACATCCAGATGTCAAAGACATTGAGAAAAGTTCCGTTGATGCCAAAGTAACTATGAAACACTTTGAAGCAGCAGTGAAGAAAGTAAGAGAACAAAAAAACCTCAAGATAGGCGAAAAGCTTGTGGCTTCCTATTACAGGTAGTTTTTATTAAATAGACAACCCAACTCTCATAAATGTCTGAATTTAGAGGATACGCTGGAAAATCATTAGAATTTTTAAAAATTAACAAGATCCATGTTGGCGATTCTGTCAAAATTCTTGCAGATTTAACATATTTGGGAATAATTATGCCACGATATGAGCACAGTGATGATAAGCATCTAGTTCTCAAATTAAAGAGTGGATACAATATTGGATTAGAAATAGAAAAGATTGAGAAAATAGAGAAAATATCTAGTTCTGAAAAAAGCATTGAGAAAAAAGAAATCTTAGAAAAAAATCCTGCTTTGCCAAAAATTCTCCTATTATCAACAGGAGGAACAATTGCAAGCAAAGTAGATTATAGAACAGGTGCAGTAACTCCAGTTTTAACTGCTGAAGAACTTAATTCATCAGTTCCTGAACTTTCTAAAATTGCCAATGTAGATGCTGAGGTATTGTTTTCAGAATATTCAGAAAACATAATGCCAGAGCATTGGTTAAAAATTGCTGAGAAAGTAAAGAAATATTCAACTTCAAATTATTCAGGTATAATTATTGCACATGGAACAGATACAATGCATTACACATCATCATTTCTTTCATTTGCACTTGCGGGATTTCCAATTCCAATTGCACTTGTAGGTTCACAAAGATCTTCTGATCGTGCTTCATCAGATGCAGCTCTGAATTTAATAGGTGCAATAAAATTTCTTGTTGGCTGTAAAACAAATGGCGTGTATATTGTAATGCACCAAGATGAAAATGATGAAACAATTGTATGTCATTTAGGAACAAGAGTTAGAAAAAATCATACCAGTAAAAGAGGCGCATTTCAGACTATTGGAGATAATCCTGCATTCATTATTGTAAATGATCAAATTCAGAGAAATATGAAAGATGAATTTTTCAAAATCAAAGAATTTCAGCCAAAGATCAATCTAAATACAAAAGTGGCATTAGTAAAATATCATCCAGGATATGATCCCAATCTTTTGGGAAAAATTATTGAAATGAATTATAATGGAATAATTTTTGAGGGAACTGGTTTAGGACACATTGGAAAAACAATGTATGCTAATGTAAAAAAAGCAAACGAGAAAGGCATTTTCTTAGGCATGACTTCACAATGTATTGATGGTAGAGTAAGAATGACAGTATATGAAAGTGGTCGAGATTTACTTAATTTAGGAATAATTTCTTTGGAGAATATGATTCCAGAAGTAGCACTAGTCAAAGCTATGTGGGCTCTTGGAAATTCTAAAAATCTTGAAGAGGTTAAGAAGATAATGCTTCAAAATATTGCTTCTGAAATATATGATTAAGAATGAGTGATATTAATGTCTGAATTTGTCATTGAAAATATTGGGTTAAAAGTTGGTCTTGAAATACATCAGCAATTATCTACTAACAAAAAATTATTCTGTAGTTGTACACCACTGGAATCAGATGAATATACCATAAAATTTCAAAGAAAATTAAGAGCAGTCAAGAGTGAACTTGGTGAGTATGATCCAGCCGCTCTTTTTGAGAATTTAAAATCTAAAACAATAATGTATTACGCTAATCCAGAGAGTAGCTGTTTGGTAGAACAGGATGAAGAACCCCCTCATAATTTAGATAATGATGCAAAAAATATTGCACTAGTAATTTCATCTGCACTTGAATCAAATATTTTTAGTGAAATCTATCCTATGAGAAAGACAGTAATTGATGGTTCAAACACTACTGGTTTTCAGAGAACTATGTTAGTTTCTCAAGGAGGACATATTGATGTTGATGGTGAAAAAATTGGCATTCAATCAATTTGTTTAGAAGAAGATGCAGCAAAGCTGCTTGGAGATAAGGGAGATATAAGAGAATACAGTTTGGATCGTCTTGGTGTTCCTTTAATTGAAATTGCGTTAGAGCCTGTTAATGGTGATTCAAAAAAAATAAAAAAGATTGCATTATCTTTAGGTAGATTGTTACGAAGTACAAAAAAAGTTACTCGTGGAATTGGTTCAATACGACAAGATGTCAATGTCTCTGTTAGGAATGGTGGAGGAGTAGTTGAAGTCAAAGGAGTACAACAATTAGATCAATTAGAAAAAGTAGTAGAATTTGAGGCTAAAAGACAACATGGTCTTGTCAAGATAGCTGAAAAATTACAAAATTCTAAGTTTGGGGAGATTTCAAAAAATAATGATGTT
>SCUP01000066.1 GCA_004297665.1 Nitrosarchaeum sp.
CCAGTTAGAATTCGTCTAGAGTATCCACCTGAGGATATAGAATTAGAAATTGTTAAGAAACATGTTTCTGGAAACCATGATTCTGAAATTGTTCAGGCAATAAAACTTGCAAATATACTAAGACAAGCAGCTGCTGTGGAAGAATTATTTTATTCTCCAAGTTTAAGGGAGACAATAGCATTTGGAAAATTGTTAGACAGTGGAATGTCTTCAAAAGAATCAGCAAAAATTGTTTTTGGTAATGTGTATACACAGTGGGGAAACATAGAATATCAAAAAGTAAGTGACATCATTACCTCAATGTTTGGTAATTAGATGCAATCATTACAATTACGAAATGAATCATTAGTGGAGATTGCTACATTTTTAGTCAGAAGATGGTCCGAAAGAGAAAACATCACAGTTGAATTTTCAGACAAAATTGAGACAAAAACTAGACTGAAAGAAAACAGAGTTATCTTAACGCCAATTGAAAAAAGAATGGGGGATAATTTTCAGAAATATAGGCAATTTAGAACCTCATTGTGGTATGAAGCAATGAGAATAAAGTTTTGTAAAAAAATTCTTAGTAACGATCATGCATTTGGATTTATTCTAAACACCATGGAAACCCGCAGAGTGGAACAACTAGGTAGAAAACTTTGGAAAGGCATGGATGAAGAGATTATTTTTAATTATGCGTACATGTTTGTGTCTAGACCGCAATTACATACAGTTTATGGAAAAGCACGAATTGTAGAAGCATTTTACCAATATTTTATGTTTGGAGCATTCAAGGGGGAAATACAAGCTAGTCACTTTGAAAGAATAAAAAAAGCATCAGAATTTGCTAAAAAAATTGTTGATGAATCTATAGAGAGAAGATACGATACAGAATGGTTGGAAAAAAATGTGAATCAAATTATTAAAATTTTGGATATAGATTCATTGCTTACAATTCCTGTTTCGTTACCATTTATGAAAGCAGGCATGACTGTTTCAGAAGAAGAGCTATTAAAATTTCTAACAGCGATTTCAAAAAATAAGGAAGGGGATTTTGGAAAAATCGATCCAAAAGCTGCATTAAGTGGAGATAGTATCTATGACGAATACAAAGTATTGCTAGATGAAAATAAAAAAAATGACAATAAAGGACTAACTTCTGAATCAATTGGAATTCAAATTCCAACTATCGCTAATGTAGATGAAACAGTAATCTATGATATGAATCTGATAAATAATCTGAAAATAAAATTTAGAGAATTGAAATCAGGATGGAAAGAACAACATCTTAGCAGTGGAGATGAGTTTGATGAAGAAAATTACATTGAAGGAAATGAGCCATTTTTTACAGATATTAAAAAATCAATCAAAACAAGAATAGTTATTTTGTTAGATCACTCATCAAGTATTGCATCAGATGCATTAGAATACAAAAAAGCTACGCTTGCACTTTGTGAAGTACTAGCATATTTGAAAGTAAAGTTTGCAGTTTATGCATTTAACACACATAATAGATCTGTGATATGCTGGTTGATAAAACCAGACAATATGAAATGGAATAATAGTTCAGCCAAAAGGTTGGCACAGATTGTTGCAAATGGTTCTACACCGTTAGCAGAAGTATATGACAAAATGTTTCTCACATTACAATCAAAAAGACCAGATATTTTTTTGACATTAACTGATGGAGAACCATCAGATCCAGAT
>SCUP01000067.1 GCA_004297665.1 Nitrosarchaeum sp.
CAAATTTCCAAGTAGTTTGATATTGCAACTGGTCGAAATAACTCCGTGTATTAAACAGCACAAAATCTTCGCCATTCATGTGGATACGACTCACATACCTTAATTGTTCTCTGGTGAAACTTAGGCTAGAAATTAGTTGATTATTAGCGTTAATTAATTGTTTTAAACTAGCGATACTTCTATAAGATTTATCGAGCTGATAATTCCTTTTTGTACGATTATAAACTGCAGGGCTTAACTCTCTATCGCTTTCCTGAAACCATTGATGCCATTCTATTTCACTTCTTTTGTACTTATAAAAAAAAGATTGAATGATTGCTATTTGATTCCAATTAGAATTGATTTGCTTTTGAATTGGGTTACCAAATTCTGATCTATTTTTATAGTTGAAATTATTTTTGTAATTGATATACGAAATTGCAGTTTGACTAGAAAAACGAACTGTTCCATGGACGTATTTTAGGTGTACATCCGTATTGTTTAAACTTGAATAATTAACTCCTGCTTGAAGTTGATTATTACCATATCTTGGCAACGTATTTAAGGTTAATATGCCAGATAACGCACTATTTCCATTTGAAGCGGTACTTCCTCCTTTTGATAGTTTTAACTCATCGGCACTGTTGGCAGAGATGAGCGAAACATCATTCATATTAAGCATTGGAGAACCTATACTTAACCCATTCCAAACAATCTTACTATGAGAAGAATTGGCCCCACGAATGCTCATTACAGAAGAGCCAGAGGTTCCATACGTTTTAAATTGGATGCTAGAATTTTCTTGAAGAAATCGACTTAAATTTTGAGCATCGGCCTGTGCTAAACGAGCGCTATCAAAATTATCTGTGGAGCTAGTTAAAATAGTTTTATAAGTACTAACATGCACTTCTTTAATACGCACAGTATCTGTGGGCATAGCGCTAATGGCTAATACTGGTATCGCCAAAATTGTAAGTACAAATAAAAATTTCCTCATGCGCATAAGTAAAGTATTGCATCGTGAAAATCTGATAAAAAAACGTTGGTGAAAACGAATGATTATCCAAGCTTCAATCCACGAAAGCCATGATATTGTATGCGTAGGCAGGTCTTCTGACTTACTCCTTTTGTTTCGCCTTCCCGATTTACTCAGTGGCTAGATTGAAACAAATTTTTAGAGCTTACAGCAGCGGGACTGTTCTGGATTTACACCAGATTCCCTTTTAATTCCGACCTCAATCGGAAACCAAAGCACTGCAAAAGTAAAAATTAATATTAGAATATTCAGGATGTTTGAAAATATTTAATCTTCATTTTTAGCATGGTCCATCAACTTGTGCGACAACTCTTTACCTAAATACTTATCGATTATGTTATGTACAATGTATAAAATAGGGGTTACACTTAATGCAACAATGAATTTATATATGTACCCTACCAAGCCCACAGCAATGATTTGCTTAAAAGTCCAATCTCCACCAATATAAAAGGCAATATAAATAACCACAAAACTATCGATTAATTGACTAACTATTGTTGACCCTGTTGCTCTAAGCCATAATCCCTTATCTCCAGTTTTCTTTTTTATCCAATGAAATATACTTACGTCGATTAATTGACCAACCAAAAATGCGGTAATAGATCCCACAATAATCCACAACCCCTGCCCTAATATATTATTATATGCATGATTCATATTCAATATCGTACCGTCTGCTAACGATTTATTCACCCAAAATTTTGCTGGCACTAAATTCATAGAACCATAAACGGTTATGAAACCATAGGATATCATTACAACTGCTACATAGGATAATGTTTTTACTCCTCTTTTTCCAAAATACTCGTTTATTAAGTCGGTCATTATAAACACTATTGGCCAATTGAGTACCCCTGCAGACATGTTTAACGACAAATGGTCAGATCGGAAGAGC
>SCUP01000068.1 GCA_004297665.1 Nitrosarchaeum sp.
CTTTATCAAATAGTACGATAGTGTTGTCTGGGTCTATTGCAAGTGCCTTGTCAAAGTATTCAAGTGCCTCTTTGTGACTTCCAAGACTTGCAAGTGCTTGTCCTTTCTCATCTAATACATTAACATCGTCTGGCTCAATGGCAAGTGCCCTGTCAAGATAAGGAATTGCTTCTCGGTATCTTTCCAAGTCACCAAGCAAAAGTCCCTTGTTGTATAATGTAACAACAAAAGTCGGATCAATTTCCAAAGCCTTGTCAAAGGATTCTAGCGCCTCATCATATTTTTCGAGCTTTTCAAGTGCAAGTCCCTTGTTGTTGTATGCGTAAATGTAGTTTGGATCCTTATCTATAATCTCATCAAATATTGATATTGCATCTTCGTACTTGTCATTGTGCAGTAAATCCAGACCTTTTTCGTTTAGTTCATCTATATCACTGCCTGTTTGTTGTGTTCCCTTGTAATCAAAAATTGTAAACGACTCGCCCATTAGAGTTGCCTCATCTAAAATCTGCTCAAAATCCTGTGAAAAAAATACAAAGGCTATTAGCCACAAGTCATTGCCATCAGGAATAAAACCATAGCCTAGCAATGGGGTTAGGGTACCTTCATCAGTGACCATTGTAGTTGTAAGAGCAGCATAATACATTTTGTAGCCATTTGTATGGGTAAGTGTCTCAGTAGTTACAAATTCTATGTCTTGGCATTCTGAACAGTCATTGACTATTTCTTTTTTCATCTTATTCAAAATTTGTTGATCGTCTAGTCCACTGTAGGTTAGATCGTTTTCTGCAAATCCAACCATATAAAGTGCGGTTTGGGATGGATGGGTAAATGTTACTACCGTTATACGGTTTGGCTTGTCATCATCTCTTTCTAAAATTTCATTTTTTTGCCAAGTGGACGGATAATTTATTGAAAAGCCATATTGTTTATTTTCATACAAAAGAGATTCAGTTTGTGACCCCTCAGGTACATTCCAGCATTGTCCATCTGAGTGAATGTACGGATAATCCGCAGGACATGTTAGAGTAGATTGTTCTGTTTCTTGTGTGAGTTGAATTTCTTGTTTGTCTTTGTACGGTTTGTAATAGTCTAGTGAATTTGCAATGTAATCATCCCATTCTTTCTGCATTTGAGGATCTACGCTGTGATTAGTTTGAATGTCATAATCAATATTCATTTGACTCATTTCTTGAGAAATTTGATCAAAGACAGGTTGAAGATCTTGTGATATTTTTTGATTTATGGCATCGTTTTGTGATTGACCACTAAGAGATGGGCATGCAAATTGTTTGCCAAGAAATTCATTTGCTACAATTTCATTTATTTTTCTTGAATGAATTTCGGTTATATCAAAGTGTTTTTGTTCGTGATTTAAGAGATACGTATCAGAAGCATATTCACTTTTTATCCAAGAGGACGTTTTATCGAAATAGGCATTAGCATCAAATGCAGTTATTGTATACATGCATGGTTGATTTTGTGTAATTTGCCACATCCAATTATTAGATGGTATACTCCACGTGAATGCCCTGAAATCATCACGGTCTCCAGTGTAATTATCTGGAAATGTATTTGGCACCCCCTGAAAATCGCCAAATTGTGGCGGTCTATTTTCGTCCCAAGGAATTAGATTTGGATCATTTTGGGCATATGCATTTGAATCTAAATTGTCAGATAATATTGAAGAGATGGCAATTAGACATAAAACGCCCAAAACTGTTTTGGTCATTGTTCGTGTTTCTTTGCATAGTAAATAAGCAAGATTGTGATTTTCAGGTCTGATTTTTTAATTTTGTATCTTAAATCAAGTTTTTTGGACCCGAAGTAAATATTGTATTTTCTTCAGAATCATGGGCAATAAAGTTCGGATGCTAAATGAAATCACTGTTTCTTTCAGGTTATGGATTATCCATCAAAATAAAAGACACCAGAATGGTCTTCTTACAAGGCTCATCTATGTTTTCAGAAAAAGATGCTAATCCAAAAACTAATTATTTACTTTATTGATAGTCTTGCATGAAAAAGACTGCACTAGTTATTCTAATGATCATAATTTCTAGTACCATGGTATATTTTGAAACATCTGCTCAAAGTTACAACATTCCTTCTTGGATTAAAAACAATGCTAAGTGGTGGTCTACATCACAAATTTCTGATCATGACTTTGCAAAAGGATTAGAGTATCTAATTAAAAATGGAATAATCAATGTTCCACAAACAACAAAATCTGAAGACGCTGAGCAACAAATTCCAAACTGGTTAAGAAATAATGCTGGATGGTGGAGTCAAGGACTATTATCTGACGATGAGTTTCTCAAGGGAATCACATATTTAATCAAAGTCGGAATTATTGTAATTGATAGTTCAATGAAAATATCAAGTGAAGTATTTACTTATGGGGCGATTCCTTTAGAATACACATGCGACGGTAATGATGTATCGCCAAGTCTATCTTTTTCTGGAGTTCCTGAAGGCACAAAAAGCCTGGCATTAATCATGGATGATCCTGATGCACCAATGGGGACATTTGTGCATTGGCTGGTTTGGAATATATCTCCAACAAAATCCGGTATTGTAAAAGCAGAAAAACTATCTGAACCGCAGGGAACAACTGATTTTGGAACAAAAGGATATGGCGGTCCATGTCCTCCTTCTGGAACTCATAGGTATTTTTTCAAGCTTTATGCATTAGATACAATGCTTGATCTCAAAGACGGCTCCAAAAAATCAGATCTTGAAAATGCAATGAATGATCATATCATTGACAAGGCAGAATTAATTGCCAAGTATTCAAGATGACCAACACAAACCTCTTACCTAAGAGAGGGGATTTCCATTTTTTTATTGAACCATAATAAAATAGAATATCATTAATTTTACAGTTATTTCAAAAGCAATCCATTAATAATCAAATTTTTTTGAGATTGTTATGGGTTTTCATGTATTTGATACATATGTCAAATCAAAAAATGGACACATCATGCATTTTGATGTAATAACTGACAAAAACAATACAGAAAAGGCAATTACATTTGCAAAAGAATGGCTAAAAAGTATTGGAGAGAAAGATGCCAAAGTCACTACAGAAGAATGCAGGTTTTGTCATACACAATCTGTATCAGAAGAAATTGAAATTGAAATAATGACAAATGGTTATTTTATTGCAAAAATGGAAGGCTGTCCTCAATAAAATTTGAACAATATGCATGCAATTTGGCTTATCTTTTCTAAAAATGATAGAGAATATCTAAAGAAGATCATGGACGAACTTGCAGAAAAACATCATGCTCCAAAGTTTGAACCACACATTACAGTTTATGGGTTGGTAGACTCGGAAATGAGCTTAATTGAGAGTATTGCAAAAGAAGCAACATTGAATTGTAATTCATTTTTAGTAGAAAAATCAGAAATTTTACAGTCTGAGGAATTATGGAAGACAGTATACGTAGAATTAAAAATGAATAACCAGTTGGAATTGATTTATAAAAATCTCAAAAGACATTTTGAAAAAATTGTAAAATATGAATTTAATCCACACATTAGTCTAATTTATAAAATCTTGCCAATAGAAGAAAAAATCAAAATAATAAATGAATTAGATATTAAAAATAAATTTATGGTAAACAAGCTTGTTGTACAAGAATTTTTTCCAGATGTAGAGAAATGGAAGATTGTAAAAGAATTCAATTTAATTTGAAAAGTTGATTACACATCAAACTATCTTATATGATCACAAAATCCTAAATTTGTAGTTTAGATTAGATTTTACAGTAATGCTGCACCAAAAACTCCAGCAGAATCACCTAACTTGTTTTTTAGAATTGGAGTATCAACTAAATCAGAAAAGACCTTGTGATATACTGAATTTTTTCCCTCAGTATATAAAAAATCAATATTAGATAAACCTCCTCCCAAAACTATTACATCAGGATCCAAAATATCAATTACATTTGCCAATCCGAATCCAAAGTTTTCCAAAAATTCGTTCTTCCATTGTTTTGCCTTGGGATTTTCAGGATTTTGTATAATTTCAAGCATGCTTTGTGATTTTCCAGTAAGTTCTTTCCATCGTTTTTCTAATGCTGGACCACTAATGTATGTCTCAACACAACCTTGTTTTCCACAATAACAATTATTTCCATTTTGATGTAATGTGTGATGTCCCCATTCTCCAGCTATATTGGTTCTACCTTGATGAATTCTTTTATCAATAACTATACCGCCACCTACACCCGTACCCATGATAACTCCAAAAACAACATCAAATTCTTTTGCAGCACCCATTGTAGATTCAGCTATTACAAAACAATTTGCATCATTTTCCATAGAGATTTTTTTATCTAGTTTATTTTCTAAATTCTCTTTGAGTGGTTTTCCTATAAGACATTGAGTATTACTGTTTTTTATCAAACCAGTCTTTTTTGAAATTGCGCCAGGAGTACAAATTCCTATAGAATAATCATCAATGTTTTCCAAAAGAGATTCAGCTAGTAAACTAATTGTGTCTAGTATTTTTGTATAATCATTTTGCGGGGTTGGAACTCTTTTTCGTTGAACTGTGTTAAAATTTTCATCTAGCAGAATTGCTTCTACTTTAGTTCCACCAAGATCTATTCCTAGTTTGTACAATAGTAATCTAATGAAAATGGGATTGCTTAAGTTTTAGCTAATTATATAAAAAAGATTTATCGTGCGCCAGAAACAGAAATTACATCATCAATTCTAAGAATCATGCAGGCAGCTTCGGTTGCAGATTTGATTATCTGTTCTTTTACTGCAAGAGGCTCTACAACATCAATAGCTAACATATCTGCAATCTTTGTATTTCTTGCATCAATTCCTGTCCATTTTCTACCTTGATTTTGTTTTGCTCGAAGTATAGCCATCGTATCAATGGGATCCATTCCTGCATTTTCGGCTATTGTAAGAGGAATAACTTCTAATGCCTCAGCATATTTTTTAATTGCAAGTTGTTCTCTGCCATCAAAGCTATCTGCCCATTCTTTTAGTTTAGATGCAGCATATGATTCTGGTGCTCCGCCTCCTGCAACAATTTCTGGTTTTTCAATTACATCTTTTACTACCATTAGAGAATCATGAATTGAACGATCAACTTCATCGATAACTCTTTGTGAGCCACCACGGATAAGTAAAGTTACAGATTGTGGATGTTTGCAACCTTCAATGAATACCCACTTGTCAGACTCAACTTTCTTTTGATGAGCCAAATCTGCAGTACCAAGATCTTTTTCTGTAAGATCATCAAGATTAGAGATAACACGTCCCCCGGTAGCTTTGCCAAGTTTTATCATGTCACTTTCTTTAACGCGTCTAACTGCCATAATGCCATACTTTGCTAAATAGTGTTGTGCGATATCATCAATTCCTTTTTGACAAATTAATACATTAACGCCAACATTGTGAAGTTTGTCAACCATTGTTTTGAGCATTCTGTTTTCTTCTTCCAAAAACATTTGCATTTGTGTAGGATCAGTAATTCTTATTTCAGAACTCATCTCAGTTTTTTCAATTTCTAGTGCAGAATTTAAAAGTGCAATCTTTGCATTTTCAATTTTAGTTGGCATACCACTATGAACAACTTCTTTATCTAAAACAATGCCCTTGATAATTTGAGTATCTGTGATAGAACCGCCTGCTTTCTTTTCAACTTTGATATTTTCAAGATCTACAGAATAGGTCTCTGCTTTCTTTGTTGCAACTCTTAAGATTGCATCAACTACAATTTTGGAAAGTATATCACTATCTTCAGAGATTAATTTTGATTGCATACTGGTTGTGGCAATTTTGAGAAGTGTTTCTCTATCATCAGGTCTGATCTTTTTTGCCATTTCAGAGTAAATTTCTAGTGTTTTTTCAGCTGCTGCTTGATAACCTTCAATAATTACTGATGGATGAACGTCTTTTTTGAGAAGATCTTCTGCTCTAGCCAAAAGAGCGCCTCCAAAAACTACTGATGATGTGGTACCGTCTCCTACTTCATTATCAACTGTTTTTGAAATTTCTACCATCATTTTGGCAGCTGGGTGTTGAACGTCAATTTCCTTTAGAATGGTTGCACCATCATTTGTAATAGTAACATCGCCTAAGGAATCAACTAACATTTTATCCAAACCTCTTGGACCTAGACTACTTCTAACTAGTTCGGCGACTAGTTTGGCAGCAGCTATGTTGTTGTGTTGAGCATCTTTACCTTTTTGTTGTAATGCGCTCTCTTTTAGAACTAAAACTGGTCCACTTGGTGTTTGTTGAATTGATGCCATTGAGATAAGCTACAATCCTTCGTATCCCCCTTTTTAACATTACTTAGTTGATTGGATTAATGTAAGATCGTCTCTTAACATCTACAATTCCTCCAGATAGAATACGAATTGATGGAAGAGCAAGAAATGGTAAGAAAAGAGGGATTAGATGTGGTCTTGAAAACTTACAACCAGAATCGACAATCGAATTATTGACTTGTTCAAAATTAGATAAAACTTTTTCAAATGAATCAGTAGAAATAATTCCTGCCAGTTGTAATGGCAGTGATGCAATAATTTTACCAGATTTTACTACAACTAGACCTCCCTGATTTTTTATAAGAGTATTTGCAGCAATTGACATATCAGAATCATTGGAGCCAATTACAATCATGTCATTTTCATGAAAACTCCAAGTTGATGCAAATGCACCAATGTCTGCTCCAAAATTTTCAAGAAATCCCATAGCATGTTTGTTAGTTCCATGAATTCTATCAAAAGCTGCTACTTTCCACACATCCTTATCTAAAGAAGTCAAAACATTTCCTTCTTTAGTAAATAGCTCTGCTGAGCCAAGTTTAGTTATAATTTCAGTTTGCATAAAAATAGTATTTGCAATAATGCTTTGCTTTTTTGATTTGATATCGAAGTCTTTGGGAGACAATTTGTTTAGTTTGACCGTTTTTTTAATCCATGTAGGAATAATTTTTTTCTTTATTGAAGTAACAATACTTCCATTTGAAACAACTAATTTTCCACCTACAAAGACTTTGTTAGGTTTAATGGATTTCAAGTCATCAAAAATTAGAATATCTGCGAGCTTTCCTGGTGCAATGCCACCCAAATCTTTACTCATGTGATAATAATCAAAGCAGTTTTTTGAAGCCATTGAAAT
>SCUP01000069.1 GCA_004297665.1 Nitrosarchaeum sp.
ACAAAACAAATTTCAATATTGAAAAATTCTTTGAACAAATTCAACAGGCAGTATTTTCGATAGTTAAAGAAACAGATTCTATGATTATTTTTGGACCAGGAGAAACAAAGAAAAGATTTTCTAATTTTCTTTTAAAATCTCCAAATGCTCAAAAATATAAAATTCAGATTGCAGAGGGAATTGACTCAGGTGGTGAAGATGGGATATACACCTTTACAAAGTCTCAAACTATGAAAGAAATAATGTCAGAGAGTAAACTAGCCAAAGTCTCTTCGATTATTGATGAGATTATGCTAAGAGCAAACAAAAAAAACAGAAAATTTACTATGGGGTTTGAGGAAACCCTCAAAGCAAATCAATTTGGTGCTGTTGAATTACTTGTTTTCTCAGATAAAGCAATTCAAACAAATGATGAAAAAAAAATCATAGAACTTCTTAATGATGCAGAAAATAAAGGTGTGAAAACATACAGTGTGGATTCATCTACAGATATAGGTCTTAGAGTTACTGGATTGGGAGGAATAGTTTCTTTGTTGCGTTATGCCATAGAATCCTAGGTTGTTGATTCTACTAACCATTTAAGATAAGATTTGTTTATTGATGTAATGTTAATTTCAGCAATTTCAGGTACATCATAAGGATGAGATGCTTTGATTTTTTCTTTAAGAGATTTTTTGTTTTTTTGTGTAGTTTTAAATAATGCAAGATACTCTGATGCATTTTCAATTTTTCCTTGCCAAGAATAAATTGATGAGATTTTAGTAATGTTAACACACGCAGCAATCTTGTTTTGGACTAATTCGTTTGCAATTTTGGTAATTGATTTTTTGTTGGGATAAGTTGAGACAATTATGATTGGTTTCATAGTAACTGATAAATGTCCGTAGTTTAAAAAATTAACAATTAGTTTGGAACTTGATTTTATTACTGAAAATTCGATTATCTATGTGTTAATAGCTTGGGTAGTGATTTTAGGTATTGCTAAAGGATTAAAATTAGAAAAACATGGCTTTGAGCTAAAAATATACAGTCTAGTATACAAAAATCAACAAGTACAGTCTGTTCTAACAAAAATCCTAGGACGAACTAGGCGAGGAATCAAAGTTTTTGCTAATGTTAGTGTAATTGCGGGTTTTCTTATGATGGGATTTGCATTTTGGTTTTTGATATCAAATGTTTCAAAATACTTTGTAGCTCCAACTGAATTTTCACAATTAACAGTATTAATTCCAGGTGTGACTTTGACATCTTCATCATCAATTCTATATTTTTTACTTTCAATACCAATTGTTTTGGTTATTCATGAAGGTGCTCACGGTATTGTTGCAACATTAGAAAAAATTAAGATCAAAACAGGTGGATTTGCAATATTTATTGCAATGTTTGCAGGATTTGTAGAACCAGATGAAGAGGAATTTAACAAGGCAAAAAAGATTTCAAAATTAAGAGTCATAGGTGCAGGAGCTACTTCAAACGTGATTTTTGCATTGGCGTTAGGATTAATACTATTGACAAATCCTTTCTTTGCGATGGTTGTACCTGAACCATTACTAAGTACATTTTATGATTTACCAGATGGAGTATTGGTACTTTCAATAATTGAAAATTCAGGAGCAGAAAAAGCAGGATTACTAGCAAATGATATCATTACTTCAATTAATGGAATTCAGATACTGAGTCCATTAGATTTTCAAAAGACAGAACTAATTCCCGGTGAAATTGCCAAAGTTTCCATACTTAGAGATGGACAGACATTACAATTTCCTGTTGAAGTGATACCATCACCTGACGATCCTGAGAAGGGATTAATTGGAATCATAAGAGATAATTCATTTGCATACAAACCTGTTTTGAATTTTATTGAATGGAAGGATCCAGGGGTTTCAATGTTCTTGTTATGGTTGTGGATGATTTCATTTTTTATTGGAATCATCAATATGTTGCCACTACCAATTTTAGATGGAGGAAAATTCATTCATACTATTATTGATAAAAAGATCTCAGATAAGGCAGTAAATACAACAATGTGGGGAATTTACGCATTCACATTTGCATTATTTGGCTTGAATATTGCGTTGTCATACATGAAATCAGGCTGGTTTACCATCTAGAAAATACCTAAAGAATCATTAATGAAAAAATATTGTATAATTTAATGAAATGCGATAGATGTGAAAATCAGGCAGTATATACTCGTAAATATTCTGGAGAAAAATTATGTTCTAATTGTTTTTCAAATTCTATCCTAAGAAAAACTGCAAAGACTATTTCAAAATACAATATGATTCAGAATAATGAATTAGTAGCTGTTGCAGTATCTGGTGGTAAAGATTCACTTGCTTTGCTTGACATTATTAATCAAATGGCTACCACACATAATTTTAGAATTAAGGCAATAACAATTGATGAGGGAATTCCTGGTTATAGGAATGAAGCCTTAGAAATTGTTCAAGCGTTTTGTGCTAAATTAAATGTAGAACACAAAGTTTTTTCTTACAAAGAATTGTTTGATTTAACATTAGATGAAGCATTAGATTTGAGAGGAAGTGAAAAAACATCTTCATGTTCCATATGTGGAACACTAAGAAGACGTGCAATTGATTATGCAGCAAAAGATATTGGTGCAGATGTAATTGCCACAGGACATAATTTAGATGATACATTACATACATTTGTAATAAACATGTTATCTGGAGATACTAACAAGATAGGTTGGATGGATCCTGATACTTCGAGTAATACATTGAGAAAAATAAAACCATTTTGTGAGATTTATGAATCTGAAATTGTATTTTATGCATTTACAAACAATATTCCATTTCAATCAGAGCCTTGTCCACACATGAATGAGGGAATA
>SCUP01000362.1 GCA_004297665.1 Nitrosarchaeum sp.
GCTCTTCCGATCTTCTAAAAGAAAAATCATCTATCAATATAGAATTACATCATGGATCATTATCAAAAGAGGTCAGAGAGGATACTGAGCTTACATTAAGAGAAGGAAAACGTGGTATTGTAGTTTGTACTTCCTCACTTGAATTAGGATTAGATATAGGTTCAATAGAGTTGGTAATTCATTATGGTTCTCCTAGACAAGTATCAAAACTAATTCAAAGAATAGGACGTAGCAGACATAACAGAGATGCTTCTGCCAAGGGATTAATAATTACAAACAATTCTGATGATGAATTTGAAGCAAGAGCGATACTGGATCGTATTAAAGAAGGTTCCATAGAAGAGCAAAAAATTCATGATGGTTCTCTAGATGTACTTGCACATCATCTTGTTGGAATGACAATGCAACTCGGAGAAATTCCCGTGAATTTAGCATTAGAAATAATCAACAATGCATATCCATTTAGAAATTTACAACTAGAGGATTTATTGGGTGTTTTAGATTTGCTTGATTCTAACTATCTGATCTTCTTTGATAGGACAAAAATGACTTTCTGGAAAAAAGGCCGTTCTTTCAAATATTACTTTGAAAATCTTTCTACAATTCCTGATATTCTTAAATTCAAAGTATTTGACAGTGTTGGAAAAAAAATCATTGGAACATTGGATCAAAGATTTGTAGGTGATTTTGGAGATTCTGGCAATATTTTCGTTCTAAAAGGCTCTCAATGGAGAATACTTAATGTGGATGAAAAATCACTTTCAGTAAATGTTGAGCCATTTAGGGGAGGAGGTATAACCGTTCCTTATTGGGAAGGAGAAAGTATTCCTGTTGACTATAACACTGCAAAAAAAGTTGGAGCATTTCGTAGCAAAGTAAAAAATGGATCATTGAAATTAATCAATAAAACTATTGAAGAACTAAGTTTTAATGAAATTCCGGATGAAAAAAATATTGTTGTAGAGTCTAGTCGTTCACAAGGTTCAATAGTAATACATTCTTGTTTTGGAACAAAAATTAATTCAACATTATCTGCTTTACTTTCTTCAATGATATCTTCAGTGTTAGGTTCCATGGTTGATTCACGTTCTGATGGTTATAGGATAGTTTTATCTTCTAGATCACGAATTTCTGAAAAACTTTTCCTTGAAATTATGAAAGATGATTATGATCTTTATTCAATTGTAACTGCATCTTTGGCAGGAACTCATAATGTAAATTGGAAAACATGGTGTGTTGCAAAAAAATTTGGGGTTGTTGGAAGGGGAGCAATTTATGAAAAAAAATCAGCCCGATTTTTATATGAAAGATATGCTAAAACCTCTCTTGTAAAAGAAGC
>SCUP01000070.1 GCA_004297665.1 Nitrosarchaeum sp.
GATCAAATATTGTATGCCTTGAACAAAAGAATTATCATCAATTGAACCGTCTGCCCACCATCCAGCATTGTTTTTAATCCAAGATGGTATTTGATTTGTTCCTGTGCCTGAACCTATATCAAATGATGTGCTAGCTAATCCAGAGAATGTTTGTAAGTTATCTAATCCATGACTAAAAATTGCCAAAGTCATCTTGTATTTACCTGCAGATTTGAAAGTAAATTCTGGTTTGTCTATACCTTCTGTCAAAAGTATACCAGGTCTATTAGGATCAGTGTTTTTTGATTCATAGATTTTAGTTCCTGAAGAATCTTCTATTCTGTAACCATATGTTGTCCATTTTAGTAACTTGTTGTCTTTATCAAAAAAAGTTATCTCAAATGGTATTTTTTCACCTGAAATTAATTTCGAGTCATATTGTACTCTAGCAAATGCACCATTATCAAATTTAACATCAAATGAATTTTTTTCTATCATTGGACCAGCATCTGAAGATAGACTAAATTCCATTGTTTTTGTTCCAGGTTTGTTAATTTTTGCTATATCCAAAATATTTTCTTTACTTAACAGGAAGTGAATAATTAATGTATCATCCATTGAATATGGATCAGCAATTAACATTCTACCAGTAACAGGAAATCCATTTACAGTTGCTTTGTATGTTCCAGCTTGTGAGAATTCTTTAAACGAAGTTGGGAAATGAATTTCCTCGTGAACAAAAACATTTTGTTTTTCTAGTCTTGATGTATCCCAGTTAAATGGCATTGAAAATGAAACCGATTTTTTAGATTCATCATAATTAAAATTGTTTATTTTATCATAATATGATGTAACAGATAAATCATAAGATTTGCCTCCAGTAGAAACCGCTTGATTAAAAATATCGCCAACACTAAGCCAAGAATCAAATCTTGGGGCTTTGGATGGCTCAAATATAATTCGGTCATTATCTATTCCAAAAATTTCTATTTCAAAGTGATATAATCCTGCATCAAGTAAAATTGGAGCCTTTACAGTGATTTTATCATTTACTGAAGTCCATCCACCTTGAAATGGTTCTTCATCACCATATACAATAACGTCATTTACATCTAGATCTTCAGATTGAATTTTAATGGTTAAATCGCCAGAATGTGTATGAAACAAATCCCTCATCAAAAGTTTTCCTTCTTTGTCAACTGACACAAGAAATGATGTATGTTGAATTGTTTCTCCTGTTTTGGCATCAAAAAGACGTAATTCTAAAAATTTGTCACCAATTGTATCTTTAGTAAGAATAGGCGGACTAATTTTGATAAATAGACTAGCGTCTCTATTACCTACACTTGCTGGAGGAAGATTTTCCATTGTTAATCCATCACCGTAAACAGTGGAAGGGATTTGTAAGAGCATCATCATAGATATAGAAAAAATCAAAATTTTAGAATTAATCATAATAATATCTAATTTGGACATATATGATTTGATAATTTAAAAATACCTCATTATTTATCCTGTGAAGAGACTTGTGGTTTGACTATACTTAGAGAAATTGCATGATCATCTATCATAGAACCAACTCCTATTGAGACATTTTTTATTCTAATCTCTATTTTATTAAATTCATTTTCAGAAATATCATATGTTGAAGATAAGATTTCCTTTACTTTTCTTTCCGTATCAGATATCACATTTAGTTTTGATTCCAGTGTAACATCCAATGTAGTTTTGATCATGTGTTTTGGAATTTTACCAGTTTCATCATTAATTATATAAAACGATATTTTTTCAAGAACAACTTCATGTGGTAATGTATCTAAGGCATTTGCAGTAAAGAAAACCTGAACATCTAACAAGTTTATGTCATCTGAAGAATATTGAACTACAGTATTTGGACTAGCAGGATTATAATTTTGGGGTATTGTAACAAATACAAATCCTCCTACATGAGAAGTGCTATTTTCCAAGCCTATTACTTTTTTAATATCCCTACAATCAAGTCCTGTTGATTTTTGATGATCTAGTGTCATTAAAGTGGAATGTGACGTTGACCCATCATTTACAGATACAGTCCAGAAGAAAGATAATTTAGATAATTGTTTGTTAGTAATACTGATATCAGTATTATAATGGCCTGGTCGTAATGGGCCATTATCATCTATAATAGAACCGCATACAAATTTTGCTACGTATGTTATGTCATTATTACTATGATCAGAAACTGTTTTGTCTTCGGCAAAAATTGTATCCAGATAAATTGGAGAAATAGCAAGAAAGCTAAGAGTGAAAATTAAAATCACATAATTGTAAATAGAAAAACGGTTCAAGATATAATGTAGGATAATATTATTTGGTTATTAATCTCTGTTACTATTGTATAAAAATGAAATTAATAGTTGTTTTAGATTTGATAAGCGTGTAATTTTTATTCATGGTCTCAAAAAGGAGAATTTGTGAGATTTCTAATCGTATTACTCTTAATCCCATTATTAATTACTCCAGCATTTGCTCAAACAAATTCACAAACTTTACCAACAGAGAAAGGAACACTAGATGTCAAACTATCATATGATAAAATCATTCCAGGACAAGAAACTAAACTAAATATTGATTTTATCAATCCTCAAACAAAAAAAATACAAGAGCACATAGATTATACAATAACAGTTTCAAAAGATGGCGAATCTGTGTTTGGACCAATACCACTTACTCATACTTCAATAGGCTCAGTAAAAATTCCAGTTGAATTTGTGGATGAAGGAGTTTATTCTGTAGAATTTGGAATTGAAGGAATATTATTCCAACCAATTCCTTTAGAAAAGGTTTCATTTGAGGTTGCAGTTGGAGAATCTTATGCGCAACCTATAGAAATTCCTAAAGATAATAATGATAATGGTTGTCTAATTGCTACTGCAGCATTTGGCTCTGAACTTGCTCCACAAGTACAACAACTACGAGAGATTAGAGACAGTAAATTGTTACAAACAGAATCAGGAAAATTATTTATGAGTTCATTTAATGATTTCTATTATTCGTTTAGTCCTGCAATATCTGATTATGAACGTGAAAATTCAATATTCAAAGAAGCTGTCAAGATTGCAATAACACCAATGCTTTCAACCCTTTCGATTATGACATTAGCTGAAGGGGATTCTGAGTCTGAAGTATTAGGACTAGGACTTTCTGTAATTGCATTAAACATTGGAATGTATGTCGGTATTCCTATATTTGGAATTTTAAAAATATATCAGTTTAAAAGAAAATAAGTTCACAGTTGGGATTTCTAGTCAGGTTTTTATTTATGCCAATAAGTACCTGAGTCAATGAAGACTATAAGCTCTCTCTTCGTATTATTTGCTATTGTAGCAGGATTAGTTGCAACAACACCAGCTGCATTTGCAGATCATACAGAAGTTACAGTTACTCCAGCGCCAGGATCTGGTGCACCAGGATGTGAAGAGACAGCAGAAGGATGTTTCATTCCAAAAGAAGCAACCGTAGATGTTGGTGGAAAAGTAATATTTTCTAACACAGATACTGCCGCACACACATTTACTTCAGGGGCTGCAACAGATGAAACACCAGGTGAGGTGTTTAATTCTAGTCTAGTAATGGCTGGAAGTTCATATGAATGGACACCAACAACTGCAGGCGAAGTTCCATACTTTTGTATGGTTCATCCATGGATGACAGGATTAATTGTAGTACAAGAAGCAGGAACAGAAGAACATGACGGTGAAGAAATATCCACAGAAGGTGCATCTGCAACTGGAATGTTATCTGACGGCACAACAGTTGAAATCGACGCTTCTGCATCAACCGCAGGTGAAAAAATGGTAATCTCAGTTGACTTTAAAGATTCAGAACATGTCAACTATGACATCATGGCAACACAAAACGGTGAAGAAGTACTAAATGATATTGGTGCACATTCCCATGATGGAAAAGGTATGCATGAAACAGCACCACTTAGCTCATCAGATCCAGTAGAGATCACCATTACCTTCCAAGGTTATGGAGTAGATGATCCAAAAACAGGACCTATCGGTGAACAAGTAGTATTCTCAAACATTGTTCCAGAATTTGGAACAGTTGCAATGATGATACTAGCTGTTGCAATCATAAGCATTGTTGCCGTTACTGCAAAATCTAAAGTAATTCCAAGATTTTAGGAATTAACTTTTTTCTATTTTCTTTTTATTAAAGCAATTATTGCCAAGATTATTGCAGCAGCTGCAATAGATAATCCAAAAATTGCAAAGTCATATGTTGCACCATTGTTAACATTTCCTGAACCATCTTTCATAGAGGAAACTTCTCTTTGTAGTGATGAAATTGCATTTTTGAGTGCAGCTACATCTTGATCTGATGAGGATCCACTAGTTTGAGGAAAGTCCAAGACTGCAGTACTTTCTACGTCTTCAACTGGAATTTGTACATCAATTGTAACTCCATTAATTTCTCCTTTCAAATCCATGGTATACGTTCCAGTTTTTGTGGGAATTACAGGTGAGAAATAGTATCCTATTTTTGGATCTGAGTTGATATCAATTTTTTTAGAAATGCCACCAAATAATGCAGTAACCTCTACATTTTTGAATGCATTTGTAACTCCTTTGTATGAACCAGGAGTATCT
>SCUP01000071.1 GCA_004297665.1 Nitrosarchaeum sp.
GTTGGCATTTTTCCTCTTGGACCTAAAAGTTGACCTAACACTTTACCAACTACTGGCATGATTTGAGTATCTGCTAAAAAGAAATCATATTTGTTGATGAATTTTCTAGATGCTCTTTTGTTTGCTGCAAATCTATCTAATTCCTCTGATCCTACAACTGCATCTGCTTTTGCTTCCTTTGCTTTTTGACCCATATCTCCAGTAGCCATAATGCATACTGTAGCTGGTGAACTGGTTTTTGGAAGTTGAACCACTTCATTAAGTGCAAAGCCTTTTTTTACATCAATATCTTTGAAGACAATTATCATTTCTACTGATTGTTTGAATTTCCTTTGTTTAGTGCTGGTCTTGGCCTGGTTAATCATTTCTTCCAGCTTAGCCTCTGTAATCATTATGAAGATTTCCGAGAAAGCCTACTTAAAATCGTTTAGAGGCTACGAATTGTGATTCTTGTATTATTTTAAAAATTTACACTTTTTGAAGGTTATATTTGTAATTCCAAAGTAAAATTCCATCTGAACTTACATTTATTAAATCATCAAGCCAATTTTCGAGCACATTGCAGCGATTTGATGAACTTGATATGAAATTGCTTTTTGAGCTAACCAAAGATGGTTCTATTTCCGTACCTGCACTGTCAAAAAAACTTGGAATCAACGCATCTGTTCTTTATAGCAGAATAAAGCGATTAATGAAAAAAAAATTAATCAAAAAATTTACCGTAGTAGTAGATGATTCTCTTTTAGGAATAGGTGTTAAGGCATCTGTTGGAATCAATAGAGATCCAAAGCTTAAGGATAATATTCATAAAAAGATGATGGAAACCCCCGAAGTCATATCGATCTCCGAGGTAACTGGTAGGTTTGATATTATTGTCAATGTCCATGCAAAAAATCTGGAGGCACTACATTCCATAGTTATAGAGAAAATAGGAAAAATTGATGGTATTATAAACACAGAAACTTTTGTAGAGTTGCAAAAAACCGATAAAGATCCTGTCTATTCTATCTTGTAAATTTATTTTAGTTTTGCATCCCACTTGCCTTCATTAATTTCAGCAGTGATCTCTTTTGGAGACTTTCCTTCAATCTTAATTCCAAGTGATGAACATGTTCCGATTATTGTTTTTGCAACAGACTTTAATGAAGATGCATAGGATTTCTCCAATTTTGTATTTGCAACTTTGATGACTGAATCTATGGTTATATCGCCTACCCATGTTGATCCTGCAGTTCCTGTTCCTTTTTGAATTCCTGCCTCTTTTAGCAATAGTGCAGCTGCAGAAGGAATTCCAATTTCTATCTCCCATTTTTTTGTATCAGGATAAACAGAAACTGTTACTGGCACTTTCATTCCTTCAAAGTCTTTTGTCTTTTCATTAATTGCCTTGATTATCTCCATAATGTTGACTCCTAATGGCCCCAAAGCTGGACCTAGTGGTGGACCTGCTGAAGCAGCTCCGCCAGTTACAAGTGATGATACTTTTTGTGCTTCTACCATGTTTATCAGCTTTATATGAAAAATTTAATCCTTCCTAAGACTCGCTTGATAATTTTAGATAGTTGGCGTCGACAGTTACTGGTAATTGATAAGATGCGTCTAATAGAACTACGGTTGCTTCTTCTTTGTCTACATCTATTCTAGTGATTGTGGCTTTCATTCCTTTGAATGGACCACCTGTGATCTCAACTATGTTATCTACTGCTAATTGTGAAACTGTGGATTTCTTTATCAAATATCCTTCAATGTCTTTAAACTCTAATTCTCCTCTGAGTTGACCGCGAATATGTCTAACTCCTTCTACTGCCATGTATGCATCGCTGGGATTTATTGCCTCAATTACAACATATCCTTTTAGATTATCTACTAGTAATACTGACTGGATGTTGATTTTGTTGGCATTTGCTTTTGCCTCTAATAGTCTCATGACTACTTTTTCTTGACCTCCAGTGGTTCTTATTGCAAAAAGATGAGATTTAATTTCCTCGGACAATTTTATCTACCAAATGTAATTACAGAAAAGACAAACTGAATTGTAAAGCCAATAGCACCAACTCCTGCAATTCCTATTAACACTAATCTGAGATGCTGTTGATACTCTTCACGATCTGGCTTTTTAGCCATTTTCAAAGTATTAGCCATATTTTTTAAAGTCTGCTTAGGGTTCATTGCTGGAAATTAATAAGGTGTCCTTATATCTCTTATCTCATGGAACTACTAGTCGCATACTGTGATGACCCTGCGGGATATAACATGGCAAAATTTCTTTCTCAAGAAATGACACAAGACGGTGAAATTTATCGAGGCAAGTACTATGATTTGTTAATAATTCCAACTCCTGCAATTTCTGCTGATTGGCTAGAAGAAAAATATGATTATGATGGATTTATTTTTCTCTCAAAACATGCTGCAGAGTCTGGTGTTTTAGCTCTTACTTGTCATAGTACTGGTAATTTTTCAGAAGCTAAATTCGGAGGAAATGACAGACAAATAGCAATTCCTCATCCATATATCCAAAAAGAATATCTTCAAACACTCTGGAAAAATAAATCTCAATTCTCAGATTTTCAAATTACAATCGAAGCTACGCATCATGGACCTACTGCATTGACTAAACCTGCTATATTCATTGAAATTGGTACAACAGAAAAACAATGGACTGATGTTTCTTTGTGTAATTCAATTGCCATTTTGGTACACAGTGTAATGACTAAAAATATCAAGTCATCTCCTGTGGCAATTTGTTTTGGAGGTACACATTATCCTGATAAATTTACCAAGGAATTACTAGAAGGAAAATTTGCACTTGGAACTGTTGTGCCAAAACACGCACTAGATAATCTTGATGAGGATTTATTTTTACATATTTTAAAGCAAAATAAAATGGCAAAAACTGCTCTTTTGGATTGGGGAGGGCTTGGATCAAACAAACAAAAGTTAATTAATTTTTTAAATAACACTGATCTTGAGATAATCAAACTTTGAATCTTGATAAAAAAATTTACAAAAAATTACTTGAAGTACCTAAAGGAAAAATAACTACATATGGTGAATTAGCAAAAGCTGTTGGATTGAAAAATGGACAAAGAGCAGTTGGCAAAATTATGAACAAGAATCCTTACCCAGTAATAATTCCATGTCACAGAGTTGTAAAATCTGATGGTAAAGTTGGTGGGTATGCATATGGTGAAGAGATTAAATCTGGTATGTTGACTAGAGAAGGAATTGTAATCAAGAATGGTAAAATTTTGGATTTAGAAAATACGATTTATCGATTCTAGCTTTTTCTCTTGGAAATAGTTTCTTCCATTAATAATCTCAGGTGGGCTTTGTTTCTTACAGTGTTTCCGCCTACTTTTTTGTATAGTATCCAAAATTCTGGATTTGTTATCTCTTTTCTGTCTTTAGCAATTTTTAGCAATCTTCTTAATGCACGAACTTTGGCAACGTAGACACTTTTCTTTCCAACTCTTGCGCCTTTTGTACCTTGTTTTGACCCTTGTGTTGTTCCTCTTTTGTTTTTTTGAGCTTTTTTAGTATGTGCTCTTCCTCGTGAAGTTCCAACAATTGATTTTATTTTGATTTTTTTTGCTGTAATTAAACTACGAATATTTGCTCTTGTAATTGCATCAGCCACATCATCTAGGTGATCTGAATCAAATTTTACTCTGTGAATTCCAACGCCGGTAACTCGTGCTACCAGTCTTTTTTTAGCTCTAAGATTTACTACCACTTGCACTCACTCTCGCATTAAAAACTTTGAATTTACTTTCCATTGCTTTTGCAATGATTTCTTTTCTTTTTCTAGTACCAACACCATGTCCAAATCTTACTCCATCTGTTTTTGGGTTTAGTTTTTCCAAGTCACTTAATGTATGAACTAGATTATCTGTATATCCTGAAGGGTGTAATCCTCTTGCCTCTTTTGGTCCTCCATAACCTACTTTGACAAGTCCTGGACGACCTCTGCTTTTTTGTTTTCTTTGATGATGATCAATTCCTTTTGGTTTTCTCCAATTTGTCTGTAGTCTAACATAACGCCAGCTTTCTGGTCTGATAAATTCTGGATTATGCTCTTTAGCTTCTTGTCTTTTAGCTAACTTCTCTTTATTGATCGGCATCAGTTTGATTCTTGAAATTTTAAATAAATACGTTCCTAGATGAAAAAAATTCTCTGATAAGAAAGAGATAATAAGGAAAATTAAGGCGGATCGAAATATCTCATGATTAAGCCTGGGATTATTATGATAATTGTTGATGGGGGTTACTTCCTCTGACCGAAATAGTAGATCCTACTAAAACTGACAAATTTTTATCACAAATACAAGACTTTGGAATAAACCCATCAAAAATAAGTCGTAATTTGAGCGTAGATGATCTAGTCAAAGCTGCTATCACTAGAAATGAAGGAGTGATAAACTCAACTGGTTCTCTTTCTGTAAATACTGGAAAATACACTGGACGATCTCCTGATGATAGATTCATTGTATATGATGATAAAACCCGTAACACAGTTGATTGGGGGAAAATTAATCACCAATTTGCAAGTGATAAATTTGAAAAAATTCTTGAAAAAATGAAACGTTTTGTAGATGGAAAAGATCTTTTTGTATTTGATGGATTTGTAGGTGCAGACAAAGAAAATCGATTATCTATTAGAGTAATCAATGATCATGTTTGGCAAAGTCTCTTTGCAAGACAATTATTCATAAGGCCATCAAAAGAAGAATTGGAGAATCATGAACCCGAATTCACTGTAATGTGTATTAATGATTTTGAGGCAATACCTCAAGTTGATGGTACTGCATCAAATGTTTTCATATTGATTGATTTGACTAGAAAAATTGTTTTGATTGGCGGAACTCAATATGCCGGTGAAATGAAAAAATCCATGTTTGGTGTAATGAATTTTCTCTTACCTGATCGTGGTATATTCCCAATGCACTGTTCTGCAAATATTGGAAAAAATGGTGACACTACTTTGTTTTTTGGGTTATCTGGTACTGGAAAAACTACTCTTTCAGCTGATCCTAATAGACGATTAATCGGAGACGATGAACATGGTTGGTCTGATAATGGAACATTCAACTTTGAAGGAGGATGTTATGCAAAATGTATCAATCTTAGCCAAGATGCAGAACCTGAAATCTGGAACGCAATAAAACATGGGGCTGTACTAGAAAATGTTGTACTCAATAACAATATTCCTGATTATGATGATAACAGATTAACTGAAAATACCCGTGTAGCATACCCACTGGATTACATTCCAGGTGCAGTAATTCCAAGTGTAGGTGGACATCCAAAAATAATTGTATTTCTAACTGCAGATGCTTTGGGTGTTTTGCCACCTATCTCTAGACTAACAAAAGAAGGTGCAATGTATCATTTTATGTCTGGTTACACTAGTAAACTAGCTGGAACTGAACGAGGAATCAAAGAACCAAAATCTGTATTTTCTGAATGTTTTGGGGCACCATTTATGCCTAGACCTGCATC
>SCUP01000072.1 GCA_004297665.1 Nitrosarchaeum sp.
AATAGAACCAATCAATCAGACATCAATAGAACCAATCAATCAGACATCAATAGAACCAATCAATCAGACATCAATAGAACCAATCAATCAGACATCAATAGAACCAATCAATCAGACATCTGTGGTGCTTATGGAAATTTCACCTCAAATCATTGAAGATTTCAAACTAGATAATGCCGACAATGTTGAGATCTTGGGAGATATAAAGTCCGAAAACAAATCAGAAGTTATTTTTGATGGGGGTCAAATAATAGAGAATGATGGAGATTCTACCAAAGAATTACTGCATTTTACAATTTCTTCATGGGTAAAGCCTGACTATGATAAAGGCTCTGCTGACTTTACAATTATTAGCAAAGAAAAAATATTTGCACTGGGAATTCACAATGTAATTCCGCCACCAAAAACTGCTTGGTTTACAGTCTTTGATGGAATAAAATGGAATACAGTGAGCTCATCAACAGAGATTGGCGAAGAGTGGACAAATATTGTAGCAACATATGACGGCTCTCTAATTAGATTGTATGTTAATGGCAATTTAGAAAATACACTTGACATTAGTATTCCTTATTTTACTATTTATGGCAAGTTTCTTGAAATTCCACGAGGTACAATAGAATCGGATTCTGAGTTGACAATAGGCGGCACCCATAGACATACAGCAGATACGCATGAAGTAAGTAATCTCTACTCTGGGAAGATCAATGAAATATTATTGCTAAATTCAACTTTGACTGATGAACAAATATCTGCCGAATATGCAAAAGAACTACCACAACATCAGTCACTTGACAAAGAGCTAAGCATAGAAGAATTAACAGAAATAATCAGACAAGAGCTAAACCAAACCAGCACTAGCATTGTATCTCAAAATTATACACTTCCTGAAATCCTAGAACCTACAATTACCACAGACTTGCAAGAACCAATACATCAATTCCAATCAAACCTAGTTGAAAGAGGAATAAACTTTGAAAGATACTACCTAGGAGATGGGCAGTATGAATTACATCTTGGAAAACCAGTGTGGGTTCAAACTGAAAATGGTTTTGCTCCATGGGATGTCAAGGAGACTGGAAATTCATTTAAGATCAGAAACGGATTGATAGGATTTGAAATAGACAAGGAAACAGGAGATAGCAAATACTCTGATCCATCCACACAACAGGTTGCAGTTTCAAAAGAAACTTGGATTGTGCAAAAATTCATTGACAACGCTTGGATTACAGTTGGCATTGAGCAACAAATTCCATCAATTGCAGTAACATCAAACCAAACTGGAGTATTTGTCACTGTTACAAAGACTTTGCAGAACACGGGTCAGCTTGTCATACTATATGAAATCAAAGAAGGAGAATCTCTGAAGAGCACTGCAACATTTACAAACTATGGTAATACTGATCAGTTCCGAGTTTTACAATCATGGCAAGGAGTTGATTCTGATGAAATCGAAGATGAACAAGGAAAACAGAAAATGGACAAAGATAAATCAAGTCGTGTTTCTGATAAAAAAGAATCTGAATTCAAATTCATAAAAAATGGCAAGAATTTACTAGAGCATGATCAAAGTAGGGCATCTGATAGCTTTGTAGGATATGATATCCACAGCAATACTAAACAAATTGACTGGGTATTTGAAAACCCAGTAACGTTTACTCTAGATAACGGTGAATCGCTAGTAATTGACCCAACAACTGCTGCACTAACTGCGGTCACATCTACAGGAGTTGGAATTTATACAAACAGTGCTTCAGCTGCTGCAGTTAATACTGATGATACTACATATCAAGGCGGAACAGGCAACGCAAATACTAGAATCACAGCAGGTGAAGGTCCAAAGTTATCGGGTTTTCTTGATGGTACCATGATTCCTGCAGGTGCAACAATTGACAAAGTGCAAGTTGACCTACTAGGAGGAGTAATATCTACTGGAAGTGCAACATTTGATGCCATACTGTTTACAGATCCTGCTACACCTACTACCATAGGTAGTACAATCACTTCAACTTCAATGTCAGGAGTAACTCCATCATTTACCACTGTTAGTTTTGGTTCGACAGGTCTTGCAGATTGGGGCTCTCCTGCTTTAACAGAAGCTAATGTAGATAACACAAATTTTGGGGTCAGAATTTTGGTAAACACATTGACTACCACAAATGGAGCACAGATTGACCTAGTAACTATGACAGTTACCTACACTGTATCATCTGCCATATCACTAACTGATAACCTCGGAATTACAGATTCAGTAGCAAAGACAAAATCAACATCCATATCACTAACTGAGAACCTCGGAATTACTGATTCAGTAGCAAAGACAAAATCAACATCCATATCACTAACTGAGAACCTCGGAATTACTGATTCAGTAGCAAAGACAAGAACTGCTGTACTCTCACTAACTGAGAACCTCGGAATTACTGATTCAGTAGCAAAGACAAAATCAACATCCATA
>SCUP01000008.1 GCA_004297665.1 Nitrosarchaeum sp.
TCCTATGATTTCAATGCCTAATTGTGCTGTTTGTGGACAATCATTTTCAGATGATATACGATTTCTAAATCACATGATGGATAAACATGGTTTTAGAAATCCAAATACCGATAAACCAGATAGAAACAGTAGAGGCTACTAATTTTCAATAATTGTATTGTTTTAATTTGTATTTTTGAATTTATATATTTTGTAAATAATCCAAAATTAATCTTACTCCAAAACCCGTAGCTCCTTTTGGATTGTATGGTTTTTCTTTTGTTGCTACTTGTGTCCATGCAACACCTGCAATATCAATATGAATCCATGGTGTATTCTCAATTGCATTTTTTAGAAATGCTGCTGCAGTAATAGTTCCTGCGGCTCTACCAATTCCGACATTTTTCATATCTGCAACATCTGATTTTATCATATCAATATAGTCATCATTTAGTGGAAGCTGCCAAATCTCTTCTGTTGTTCTTTTTGATGATTCTATGATCTTTTGTGTTAGTTTGTCATTATTTGAAACCATGCCTGCTATGTTCGTACCTAGTGCAATTATGCACGCTCCAGTCAATGTTGCAAAGTCAATAATTGCTTTTGGTGAATATTGTTTTTCTCCATAAGATAACGCATCTGCTAAAATTAATCTGCCTTCTGCATCCGTATTTGAAATCTCTGCAGTTTTTCCACTGTATAATTTTATTATATCTCCAGGCCTATATGATTCTCCACTGGGCATATTTTCCACTGATGGAATAATTCCTACTAAATTGATTGGCAATTTTAATTCTGATGCTGCTTTCATTATTCCCATGACCGTACATCCACCACACTTATCGAATTTCATTTCATCCATTTTATCACCAGGTTTTAACGAAATACCACCTGTGTCAAATGTTACTGCTTTACCAACTAGTACAATTGGTTTTTCATTTCGAGAACCATGATTATGTTCTAAAATTATCAGTTTAGGTTCATTTTTACTTCCTTGTCCTACTGCAATAATTCCACCGAACCCTTTCTTTTTAAGTTCATTTTTTGAAATAATATTGCATTTCATATTATTCTTTTTTGATATGATTCTTGCAAAATTTGCCAATGTTGTAGGTGTGCATTCGTTTGGAGGCAGATTAGCAATACTCTTTGTGTATATAGCTCCATCAGAAACAATATCTGCAGTTTTTACTGCTTTTGAAATATTTTCTGATTTAGAAACTAAAATTGTAAGATCTGGAATATTGTTTTCTTTTTTTGATTTATATTTTTCAAATTTGTAAAGAGACATTTTACATCCTTCTACTATCTGGGCTACTGATGAAATAGGCTCAATTAGAGAACTTGGGGGTGCTATTATGGAAAATTCTTTCAGTTTTAACTCTCTTGCCTTTTGAGCAATTTTACCTGAAACAAATCTTATGGTGTCATTAGTGATGTTCTCTTTTTTACCTAACCCAGCTAAGAGTATCCTTTGTGCTATTTTACCTGTAGTTGGAATGACCACTATTTTGCCAAATATTCCACCCATATCATTTATTGACTGTTTTATTACTGGGATGATTTTAGAATCTACTTTTTCTAATCCTAATACTTTATCTGAATCTTCTAAGACAAATCCACAAAGCATTGTTGTTTTCTTTGGATTATTTGGCTTTTCTATTCTTATCTTCATTATGAAAATCTGAATTTGATGTGCTATTTAGATTATTGTAGCTCTATTTTTTTACTATTTGAAAATAAACTTGCAGATCTTATAAAAACAGCTTTTACAGTTTTACATTCTTGTTCACAATTCTCATCCATTTTAATTTTGTTTGAGTTTCTTTCTTTTTTTGTAATTATTGCTCTTAGCAATGGTAAAAGTGCTGCTCTTCCACCATATGCTGTTTTTTTATCTATTAACCAAAACATTTCTAATGCTGATTCTCCCAATATCGTTTGCCTTAGTTTTAAGCCAAACTCTGAATAATGTCCGATCATTGTTAAATTCCCTCTTGTAAGAAATTCAATCATTTTTGCAAATTTCACACACAAATAACATTGATTATCATAAACTATTATTGGTATTTTTTCTTTAATATCCACAATATCACTTAGTAACCATCAGATTAAAATTTTGCAGAAGTAGATTTTTATTAAATTTATGAAGACATGTAATCGAGAAATGGGACTTAATTATTATCAAATCAAGAAAAATGTTCTACGAGCCCGTAAATTAGTAATTAAGGCAACAAATAGCGCTGGTTCTGGTCATCC
>SCUP01000073.1 GCA_004297665.1 Nitrosarchaeum sp.
TGTGGTGTGAATTCATAATTTTCTTCAGCGCATAACCGTAAATTATCTAAAAGCAATATCTCTCCGTTTTTCAAATTATTTATTTCGTTTTGTGCAGCACTACCAATAACATCTTCTACATACTTGATTTTTTTTCCCATTAATTTTTCAAGAACCTTTGCATGTTTATCCATTCCAGTGTAGTCCTTGTTTCCGACTCTTCCTTGATGAGAAGCAACAACCACTCTTGCCTCTTCTAGAGATTTTATGGTCTCTGTTGCCTCTTCAATACGTTTAGTTCCTGAAATCTCCATTGTTTCAGGATCTATGGGACAATTCATGTCAACTCTCAAAAAAACTGTTTTGCCTTTAAGGTCAAAATCATCTAGTGTGAGTACCTTCACGGCTTTCCTATTATCCTCTTGGTTAAATTCTTTGAGCCGATCATTTTTGTCATGATTTGATATTTATCCAGTAAATTATTTTCAATACTTATCTACTTGAGAAAAATTAAAAATAACATACTTGAGGTTTACTTAATTGCAAAATTGGATTTTTGATATTAGGTCACGTTCATTTGTTTTACTTGTAACCTCATTTGCAATTGTATCTATGTTGGTATATTTTCAAATAACAGAAAGTTTTGATCAATTAATAATTTCCTCAGTTGCTGATAATGTTGGAAATCCATCTTTGGATCTTATCATGCAGTTCATTACTGAAAGTGGTGATTCCTTTTACATGCTAGGTTTTGGTGTGTTGATGCTTTTAATAAAAAAAACTAGAAGAATTGGAATTACCTTGATGATTTTAATTGTTTTATCAACTCTGCTTACTGGGTACATAAAATGCGGAATAGATAGAGATAGGCCTGACTTTGATTATGAAGGTGCTCCATTTCCGGTAAAAATCAGCCGTGATACATTTGCATTGTTTTGTGAAGGGGGATATGATGCATCTTATCCATCTGGACATGCAGCCAGGGCTATAATTTTTGGAATAATAATTGGGTATGCCTTATCTGAAAGATTTCCTAGAGGCTCATACTTGTTGCTTATCTATCCTTTACTGGTATCTATAAGTAGAGTGTATGTTCTTCAGCATTTTCCAATGGATGTTATTGGAGGAACCATTCTTGGCGTGATGCTAGCTGGCATAATGGCTAAAAAAACAAAACTGTACAAAATATTTGAAAAATCAAAACCCTAATTCTGTTAATCCTTTACTGCTAATCAAAACTATGGCATAATGATTTTCATCATGATGATATGTCCAATATTTTATATCTCTGATCTCTTTTTTTTGTCTAAGCCCATAAGTAACTCCTGTTGTTACTGTGTATCCTATTCTTTTTGCAAGTTTTGATTCTTTTGGCATCAAAACTCTAAAACCCTCTTTCCTATTGTTGAATCCTAATTTCACCATATCTTCAACTGCATCTGACGCATCTTTGACATCTTTAAGATCATATGTCTTTGACACTGGCAAATCTTTTGGGTGAAATTCCATTCTTTTTTAATAATTCTCTTTACTAATATTTTTTTAAAAAAATCATTTTTTGCGATCAATATATGTTAATTTTGTTAACTGGTAAGTCAAATCATGATTATATTCATAACTTAACCGACCAATTTCTCTTTATTCAATCGTTGACATCTCTAGAAAAGTTGGTAATTAAACTAAGACAAAAGAAACAACAAGCAACTACTCTTAGGAAAAAATCTGAAAGACAACTACAACAAGTAAGATCTATTGAAAGAAGATCTTCATCTGGGTTGCATTCAATAGATCGGAAAATTGAATCCGAAAAAGAGGACGCAACTGATGTATCTGGTCTTCTCAATCAAAAGACATCTCAATTGGAAAGTATTGAAAGACTAGTTGCAGCAGCTCATGAGCGTTTAAACCGCGAAAAAGAGGCTCTCAGCGATGCAGAACAAAAACTAGAGTTTGCTACAAATATTGAAGAAAAACAATATGCCCAATCACAATTAAACACAATACATGATCACATCCAAGAGTTAGAATTTGAGATAAAAAATAGAGAAAAAACGGCAAAAAAGATTGCCGAAGATGTTGCCAAATACAATGAAATTAAGTCAAAAATTAGCACAAAAATTCAAAAACAATCCAAATCAAAGCCGTCATTACGTGAAACAATGAGTGCAAGCCATAAAGCAGCTGAAAAATTTGTTAAAGATCTAGAACAAAAAACTAGGGCCGAAGAATCTGCTGTAAAAGCACTTGAAAAAGTACAGTCTAATCTTCAAACATTACTTGCCAAAAAACAAAAATCATCCAAAAAACGCAAGTCTGTAAAATCCAAGACTGCAAAGAAGGCAACAAAAAAGAAATCCAAGACTGCAAAGAAGGCAACAAAAAAGAAATCCAAGACTGCAAAGAAGGCAACAAAAAAGAAATCCAAGACTGCAAAGAAG
>SCUP01000074.1 GCA_004297665.1 Nitrosarchaeum sp.
AATATCAAGTTCAGACAAAGTAGGTTTTGCAAGCGACTCTGCCAGTACATCAAAAGTTGTTGTAGCAACATTACCATCATAATCAAATCTAACAGTATAAGTTCCAATTTCAGATGATGTGATTCCATCAAATTGTGCTCTATTCAAAGAAGACACAGCAGAAATGGTTTTTGTGCTTACTTTTCCAGACGGTGATGTTATAGTCAAAACACCAGAACTTGCAGATAGATCAGGTATTACAATGTTAATTTCTACAGAGTCGCCGGGATCATAGAGATTTTTATCGCTTCCCAAAAAAATAGTTCCAGAGTTTGTGTCATAAACAACAAAAGGAACATCTACTTCAATATTATAATAATTTACAACTGCATGATAATTCCCAGGAGAATTAGATTTTAGCAGGTCATGCATTGAGAAACGTGGAGCAATATTTGGCTGAGATACTTTGATTTTAACATCTGGAATTAGTTTTGCAGGAGTTCCTTTGTCATCTAAAATTCTTATAGATAGAAATTCAGCTTTGGCGGAATTTGGTTCATAATAATTAGTAGAAAATTGAACAGTTACAACATCATTTGGGCCGTATGAAAGTTTATCAGTTGTAGCTAAAACAGTTAACGGCTCGACTTCAACATCAACTAGCTTTTTGGCATCATTGTACTGATATTCTATTTTCCAATGTCCAAATTGATTATCAAAGGCATTTCTAGTAATTGTGTGAGTTGTTTTTGATGCTTGGAGACTTGCAATGGAACCATCAATAGTTGTACCATCTGGTTGGGTTGCATTCCAGCTTACTTCACCACCAGAATAACCATCAATATCAAGAAAAATCTTAATCCAGTCATTAGGACCAAAGAGTTCTTTTTCAGAAATGGCTGATATTTCAGAGCCATATGCAATTTGAGGAACAATAAATGAGAGAAATATCAAACAAAACAGAATCTTCATGATATTATTTTGAGTCAAAGCGAGTTTATTTCAAAAGGAAAGATTAACAATGAACGACAGTATTGTGAATGTTCTCATTGGATTAAACGGTTATCAAGTCAGAAATTTAATTGAAATCTTGATTTTTGTCCCATCATTATGATGCAAATAGTAGTAATTGCAAGTATGGCAATAGATATTGCTCCAAATTCAGGCACGATAAAAGTTCCCAGTATGGTGAGCAATTTAGAGTCTTCAGGAATAGAAATTGAAAGTGTGTTTAGATCATTGTCTTTGAAATGTTCATAATCAGTGATCTTTTCTCCGTCAACTATTATGACAAACGGTCCATCAATGAGAGCTGCAGGCAAGCGAATTTTCAGAGTATTATCATCAGATTGTGAACGTCCAAGTATTTCAAACGTAAGTAACTTTTGTTTGTCATCTACCAAAGTAAGAGACAGAGCTCGATTGAATCTATATTCCACATCAAACACCGCACTGCCATCACCTACAGTTTGCCCTACATCAGGAATTGTCTGATATCCATCAGTAACTGAAACGATTCCAGTCATCCATGGATGAATAACACAATAGTATGGATACTGACCTTTTTTATCAAATGTGAATTGGTATGACTGTCCAG
>SCUP01000075.1 GCA_004297665.1 Nitrosarchaeum sp.
ATTGAGGATATTGCAATTATGCGAGTAATTCCAAATTTTCGTGTGTTCATACCTGCTGATACTTTTGCAGTTTCAAAATTAACTAGATTGATGGCAAATGAATATGGTCCATTTTACATGAGAATGGCAAGATCAAATACGCCGATAGTTCATTCTGAATCACAAGATTTCCAAATTGGTAAAGGGATTACAGTTCATGATGGCTCTGATTGTACCATAGTTGCATGTGGTATAACAGTGAGAATGGCACTTGAAGCAGCTGAATCATTGCAGCAAGAAGGAATCTCTTGTCGAGTATTGGATATGTTTTCTGTTAAGCCAATTGATGCTGAACTCTTGGAAAAGGCAGCACGAGAAACTGGTTGTATAGTCACTTGTGAAGAACACAATATCTTGGGAGGTATGGGTTCAGCAGTTGCAGAATCTGTTTCTGAGAGATATCCTGTTCCAATAAAACGAATAGGTGCTCAAGACATGTTTGGTGAGTCTGCTAGAGACCATGAAATTCCACTACTTTTAGAAAAACATGGAATAACATCTTTTAATATGGCAAAACAAGTCAAAGAATTAAGGAGTAGAAAATTATGAAAATTTTTCTTGACACTGCAAATCTAGAATCAATCAAAAAATTCAATGATATGGGTCTGTTAGATGGTATTACAACCAACCCTTCTCTCATGTCTAAAGAAGGTGGTAATCCAAAAGATGTCATGGCAGAAATCACAAAAATCATCAAAGGTGATGTAAGCTTGGAAGTTGTAAGCACTGAATATTCTGGAATGATTGAAGAAGGCAAACGTCTACGTCAATATGGTAAAAATGTTGTTGTGAAAGTTCCTATGACTCCTGACGGTTTGAAAGCATGTAAATCTCTATCATCAGAAGGAATCCCTGTAAATGTTACACTAGTTTTTTCTCCAAATCAAGCGTTACTTGCAGCAAAATCAGGCGCAAAATATGTCAGTCCTTTTATTGGTAGATTGGATGATATTGGTCAAGATGGAATGCATCTGATTAAAGAAATTAAGCAAATATTTACTAATTATAATTTTGGAACACAGATTCTTGTTGCAAGTATTCGTCATCCAATGCATGTTGTTGATGCAGCGAAAATTGGAGCCGATGTTGTAACTCTACCTCCTACGGTATTGGACAAAATGCTACAACATCCTCTTACTGATACTGGACTAGAAAATTTTCTATCTGATTGGAAAAAACTAAAAGCAGGGATTTAATTTAAAAATTTAAAATTTACCTTCTATTTTTATCCTTATTTTATTATTTATGTCAATTTCAATCCTTTTAGAGATTGTTTTGAATAATCAAGTGAAACTAGTATCTGATCTTTCTCAATAAAACCATGATAAAAATTAAATATAATTTTTAATCAGTTTTCCCTTTTTTTTGGACAATACAGATTAGATTAATATTTTTAAAAATGAAAATTGAGGTTTTTTATTGTTGTCCTTTATCTGTACTCTTTCTTGAACCAGTTCCTCTGCCTGTAACTCTGGTCATTCCTTCAGTTGATGGTCTTG
>SCUP01000363.1 GCA_004297665.1 Nitrosarchaeum sp.
TCTAGTATCTGTTGCCCTTTTGGGTATTGGAATTTATGGTTTATCTGTAAAGAGAAATGCCATTCGAATGTTATTTGCAGTTGAAATAATTATCAACGCAGCAAATCTTAACTTGGTTGCATTTGGAAGATTCTTACCACATAGTGGTGGTCAAACATTAGCATTATTTTCAATTGCAATCGCTGCAGCTGAAGTTGCAGTTGGACTTTCATTAATTATTGTAGCATACCGTATGTATCAGAATATTGACATTGCAGACTTTAGGAGCTTGAAAGGATAATGGAATATGCACTTTTACAGGCAGTTTTCTTGCCTTTACTATTATCTCCAATTGCCTACATAATTGGAAGAAAAATAGGTCCTACACCTGCAATGTGGTTTACCTTTGGTATTTTGCTTTATGCTACTGTATTGATTATTCTAGCTACATTAAGTGGCACCACCGAAGAACATTATCCGTGGACCGAGCAATTTGGTGAATTTGGTTTCTTATTGGATGGTTTAGCATCTCCATTTGCTATTATGATTTACGTACTAAGTACAATCTTGGTACTTTATTCAAAACCATACATGATTCACAGATTTCATGAACAATATGAGGAGGAACACGAAATCACATCAACTAGTGGCAATTCAACAATAGTTGAATCTTCTTCTCTTTCAAACTATGTCAATGCCAAGTCTGGACTTTACTTTGCTCTTTATCTTGTCTTTGCAATGGGAATGCTTGGTACTGTACTGTCTACCAACTTAATTGAATTTTATGTCTTCTTTGAGATAATGTTGATTCCTGGTTTCTTTTTGGTAGCTCTATGGGGTGCTGGTCAAAGAAGAAAAATCGGTTTAATGTTCTTGTTTTGGACTCATGCAGGTGCCGTTGTTTTATTATTAGGATTTTTAATGATTGGTCTTACAATTGGAAGTTTTAACTTTGCAGATATCCAAGAATCAGAAATTCCAAAAGACATTCTAATGCTTTCAGCGATTGCAATTTCAATTGGTCTTGGCGTTAAACTTGCAGTATTCATGTTTCACATATGGCTTCCATGGGTTCACGGTGCTGCACCAACTCCAATTAGTGCATTATTGTCCCCTGCAATGATCGGTATTGGTGCTTATGGTATTTTTAGATTAATTGTAGAATTTTTACCAAACACATTTGCCGACCTTTCAATTTGGTTCCATATTTGGGGTCTTGTTACAATGATTTACGGTGGTGCGATGGCACTAATGCAAGACGATATCAAACGATTACTTGCATATTCTAGTATCAGTCAAATGGGTTACATTCTATTTGGAATCGGCTCAATGTCTGTACTTGGTTTATCTGGAGCTGAGATGATGTATGTCACACATGCACTTGGCAAAGGCATCCTCTTCATGATGGCTGGAATTATAATTGTTAAGGTTGGTACTAGAAATATTTCTCAACTAGGTGGATTAGCCGGTAAGATGCCAATAACTGCTGTTTGTGCAGTGATTGGT
>SCUP01000076.1 GCA_004297665.1 Nitrosarchaeum sp.
TCTTTCTAACCATCCTGATGGATATGCAATAGGTCCTAGCTTGACTACTGCAGAATTAGTAGACACAAGTGCCGAGATTGTAATTGCCATTGAGAAAGGTGGTCTATTTACAAGATTTGTAGAAGAACAAGTTGATAAAAAATTCAAATCTATTATCATTAATACTGGAGGACAAGCTCCTCGTTCCACCAGAACTCTTTTAAAAAGATTACATGATGAAATGGGATTACCTGTAATTGTTCTCACAGACGGTGATGTGTATGGAGAACATATTGCCATGGTAATAAAATCTGGATCTGCAAATGCTGCACATCTAAGAGAACTTACAGTTCCAGACGCAAAATGGGTAGGTGTTTGGGCTACTGATATTGAAAAATTTAAACTCCCAACAATTCCTATGACTGAATCTGACATTAAACGATGTTATGATCTACAAAGTGATCCCAGATATCAAGAAGGTATATGGAAAAAAGAATTAGATGTATTTCTTAAAATAAAAAGAAAAGCTGAGTTAGAAGCATTTTCAAAATATGGATTGACAAATATTACTGATAAATATCTTCCACAAAAATTAGAACTTGCAAAAAGTCTATAATTATTTTATTCTTAGTGTAAGTACGCCATTTCTATATTTGAAATCAACAATTTTCATTTCATTTGAACCTTCTATTGTGACTTCTTTTGAAAAACCCATAGAACCACGAATATACAAAATACCATCAATTAATCTGACTGCTATTTTGTCTTCTGGTCCTGGAACTTCAGCCACAAAGACAAAATCTCCTTCTCCTTTGATAAGATCGTAAACCCAATTTTTTGTCTCTTGCTCTCTTGCATTATACACTGGTTTTTGTTCTTTAGTCATTTTCTTTAGAACATGAACCCAATAAAACATTGTAATTGCAGCAGCTCCAATTAGAATAAAACTGACAAATCCTGAACCTGATCTTTGAGTCATTATGTAAATAATCCCAAGAAATAAAATTACCATAATTGGAATTACAAAGTTTAATGATTGTTCATTTGAATATGTTCCCTTATAACTTGCCAAGTAGTTCGATTTGACTTTGACCAAATATAAAGTCTCTTTGGTTTTCAGAACATAATGTCCTTTATCTATACTTTAATTCAATACTATACCAATGGAGATTCGTCCTGATGAAGTTACCACAACAAAGAGCAAACCACTTGATTTGTTTTATTCATCAATAAGGGCAGAAGCTACAAGAAAAGATTACGAAAGAAAACTCAAAAAAGTACTATGCGAATTTTTTGGTCCAATACTTGGCGGTGATCCACAACTAGTTGCAAAAGATCAATTCATGCCTAAAATCAAGAAAAGAGGCATGAAAAGAACATTCTCCGATGCTGATTTTGAGGCAAGAGCAAATGAATTTGTAAAACGAGCCAAAGAGAATCCTGACTGGGCAGAAGACTTGATGCTAAAACTCGGTGAAAAGTTTCGAAAACGCTCAGAGCTTCCAAAGACTGATCCGAATTATATCAATCCCGTATCTTTAAAAAATTATTTTGTTCCTATTCAGAAACTCTTGGAGATGAACCGTGTAACCATATCTTGGAAAAGAATTCGTTGCACATTACCAGAACCAGATAACCAAGATGACACTAGAGAATACACGTACTCTGAAATTCAAAAGATGTTGCACCACTCAAAACTAATTGATAAAGTTCTGATATTGTTGGCAGCATCATCTGGAATTAGGGCAGGGGCTTTTTCAATAAAGTGGAAACATTTGGTTCCAATATACCTATACAATGAGAATTATCTTTGGGAAGATCAGGATATTACTGAATCCGTTGAACACGATGGACGAATTGTAGCTGCCATGATCAGAATTTATGCAAATTCAAATTCTGAATATGTGGCGTTTGTTACACCTGAATGCTGGAATACAATTGAGTCCTACAAAAGACTATGGATACAAGAAACTAACAAGGAACCAAAGCCAGACGATCCGTTCTTTAAAAAAAGTGGCCCGTTTGCAAGAGAACTCTCTGAGATGGGAATAAGAAAGAGATTGGAGAGAATTCTAAAAGAATCTGGAATCAGAACTCCTTTATCACAAGGAAAAAGGCGATATGACGTTCCAACATTTAACGGATTTAGGAGATTTTTCAACAAGGCAAACAAGAAATCCCTTTCCAAAAACTCTGTATTGGCATCTTTAATCCTCAAAGAAACAATGATGGGTCATGGAGGCTTGATTAAACTGGATAAAAATTACTTCAAGGCACACATTAGTGAACTAGTCGAAGAATATCTTAATGCGGTTCCAAATTTGACCATATCTGATGAATTTAGGCTCCGAGCAGAGAATTCGAGGCTACAAAAAGAAAAAGAGGCAAATCAAACATCCAGCGAAACAATCGATAAACTCTGGGATCATATTGTTGAATTACAGTTTGAAGTAAAGTCATTGCGTGCATCTGCCCAGACCAAATATGATGACGAGTTAAAAGAAAGAATTGAATCCATTGCAAGACAAAATAATTTATAAATAATTTATAAATAATTTATAAATAATTTAAAATAATTTATAAATAAAAATTATTTATAAAAAATTCTCAATCCATCTTTTTCCATCTTTTTTTCATTGATGAAACCTTGACAGGCATAAAATAATTTCATCCTAGTATGTAGATGTAAAAAAGATGCCATCAGATAAGAAAAAGATGCATCTTTTTTCATCATCATGTCATGTACAGAATCGAGGCTAATCTGAGATAAACATGATACATGATGCATCTTTTTCCATCTATGATGCCATCCGATAAGAAAAAGATGGCATCTTTATCTATTTTTAATCCATCTTTAATCCATCTTGATTTGAAAAATATTGAAATTCTGATCGCTAACTATTCTTTATCTTTTGGTTTGAATCTTGCTATAGTTGGAATTGGTTTATCTCTTAATTGTTTTTGAAATACTGGATAACCAACTTTGGGATCTAAGAAATTCTATCCATAGTAACTCCATTCTTTTAGACGTATGACCTTTTTCAGTCTTCATATCAAGTCAAAAAAACAAATCCATCATAACAATAATTAAAACTCTCTAGTTTTACCCTAGGTTCATTTTGACCTAAGATTGTCAAAAAGACAAATCAATCATAACAATGGTTGAAATTTTTCATCATTTTACAGTTTGATTATAAACAAAATTGTATTTCTTGAATTTCCAAAATAATTTATAAATTACTTGGAATTATTTATAAATAAAATTAATTTATAAATTATTTCTTGGTTAAGATTTTCTAAGATTTTTCAAGGCTTAGAATCTTAACAGGCATGGACTCAATGTATCTTACTGTATGCTTGACAAAATCTTGGTAAGATCTTAAAGAATCTTGCAAGAAAGAACAAGAAAAGGTCAAGTAAAAAACGAGGCTAATCTGGCTTTCTTCAAGTCTTTCTTAATGATTTTCATCTTATGGATGAAGAATCTTAGAAAATCTTGCAAGATTTATTCAAGATTTTATTTCTTGAATTAGAATTTAGATAAAATTATGATCGCTGTTTTTCTTGTCATTATTTTTAATAAAATTATCATACAAGTCTTTTGTTAAAACCAGAGCATTGAACTGACTCATCAAATTTCTATAATTCTATTTTGAATTAAATAGCTTGGTTTTTGT
>SCUP01000077.1 GCA_004297665.1 Nitrosarchaeum sp.
GAGTATCTTTTTTAATAAATTTATTTGATTTTCTGTCAAGTACAATATCCCAATATTTTGGTTCAATTCCTCCAGATGGTCTTTTAATAGATAAATTGTTTTGAGAAAAATTTTCATCTTTTTCAATGTCCTTTTTTGCTGTAATTGATTTTCGTATAGCTTGTTTATTAGATAATTCAGATTGCTGGGGAGTTTTGATTCCATTACCACGCATCTTTTCTATAGAACGTATTTGTAAGATTAAATTTTTTAGCCCATCAGGATCTATTGAGAAGAAATGATCTGGTCCTTCAAGTTTTTTATCGATTGTAAAATGTTTCTCAATGATATCAGCACCTAAGCTTACAGCAGACAAGTCCACTAATGTAGATTCTCCATTGTCTGAATATCCTACAGGAAGATTAAATTTTGTTTTAAGAGCATTAATTACACTCAAATTTGTTTCATCAGGTAATGCAGGGTAATTTGCTACACAATGTAATAATATCAACTGATCATTTCCTTCTAAAAGACACCAATTAATTGCATCCTCAATTTCATGAATAGTTCCTATTCCAGTAGATATGATCATGGGTTTTTTCATTTTTGCTATATGACGAATTAATGGCATGTTAGTAATGTCTGAAGATGCAATCTTAAAACATGGAACATCGATCTTGTTGAGAAAATCAGCACTTGGAATATCAAATGGAGCTGAAAAAAAAGTCATATTTTTGCTTCTAGCATAATCACTAATCTCTTCAAATTCATCATAAGACAATTCCACATTCTTGAAAAATTTGAAATATTCACTTGATTCTGCTAAAAATTCTTCAGATTTGTAGGTTTGAAATTTAATTGCATCGGCACCGGATTCGAGAGCTTTATCCACTAATTTCTTTGCGATATTAATATCCCCGTTGTGATTAAGTCCAGCTTCAGCAATAAAATACGTTTTTTTGTTTTGCCCAATTTCTCTATTATTGATTTTAATTGTTACCATGCAGTCCAACCTCCATCAACAATAAGATTTGAACCAATCATATACGAGGAAGCATCTGATAATAGAAATACAAGGGCCCCAACATATTCATCTTTTTGAGCCATTCTTCCAATCATAGTTTTTTCAGAATATTTTTTTATAAATTCAGGATCTTGATTGTATTCTACTCCACCCAATGTTAAAGTATTAACTCTAATTCCTTTATTGCCCCAATAAGATGATAGGTATCGGGTTAGATTGATAACTGAACTTTTTGTTAATGCATAACCTATAGATGAATTTAATCCACTTTTACCATAAATTCTTTGATCTGCTGCTACCATTCCATAAATAGAACTAATGTTAACAATTACGCCATTTTTCTTCTTAGCCATTATTTTTCCAACTTCTTGAGAACATAAGAATGAACCAATTGTATTAACAGAGATTATTTTCTGTAGAATATCTAGTGGAAATGTTTCCAAGGGAATCGAACGTTCTTTTACTGTTTCAGGAAATACTGCATTATTTATCAATCCATCAATTTGATCAAATTTTTTTAAAGTTTTCGAGACCATGCTTTGAACAGATTTTTTATTTCCAACATCTAGTTTTAATGAAAGAGTTTCATTTGAATATTTCTTGTTTAATTGTTCTTCTAATTTTTTACATTTTTGATAATTTATATCTGCAAGAACTATTTTGACATTTTTTTGACTTAATGCTTCTGAATATTGTTGGCCAAGAAATCCAGAGGCACCTGTTAATATAACAACTTTATTAGAAATATTAAATAGTTTTTCTACATTCATAATATAATCATAGATACTTAGGAGATATATTTTTCTAACCAATACATGAGTAACGTATAGTTGTTTTTTTCGAATATTTTTTTACTTTGAACATTATGTACCATTACTCTTCCAACAAGTTTTTTTATTCCAAGTAATTTTGCTTCTTTTTCTATTAATTTTA
>SCUP01000078.1 GCA_004297665.1 Nitrosarchaeum sp.
CAGATATTTTATTTTACCAAACTTACGTTCAATGTTATCACCAAATATCCATAAAAATAACATGTTACCACCAAGATGCATTGCACCACCATGTAAGAAAATAGAACTTAGAAGAGAGATGTATGGTGCATCAGGACATGCAACTTGTAGTGGGCCTTCACCAAAATCTATGTTGGATACGGATGCGCCTGTAACACAATTTGGTATTGCACCCCAATCATAAAATAAATTATATGCATTATTATTTGTAAATTCTATAAATTGCCCAGTATATGCAATTTCAATAAGAAATACTAGAACATTAATTGCAATTAAGACATAAGTTACTTTTGGTTTGTATCCTGGAGGATGTGGATTTTCATCTCGTAATGGTAACATTAGATATTAAGATTAATTGAAGTTTGTATAATAAGATTTAGTGTATTAAGTAAATTAAATTATAATTATTTTTCGTTTCACAAGATTTTCAATCATGTTTAGAAAATCATCATCTGAAATTTTATCTTCAGACCACCAAGATGCAGTTATTTTAATCCATGATGGTAATTTCCAATTTGATTTGGCAGTCATTTCTTTTGATGTTACTACAACAATTCCTTTTTCAAACAAGAAATCTATCCCTTCAAGAAATTCTGAATCAGATATTTGATCTGTAGACCACCAATTTGCATTTGTCTTTACCCATTGTGGAATTTTAGAAATTTCTGGAGGTAAGCCTTTTTCAAAACCAGTAATCTTTAGAATTCCTTGGGATGTTGGATCTACAGTAAATGCAACATGCCAAAATCCAGTATCATCTACACTTTGAATAAATTTTACAGGTTTATCATTTAGAGTTACATTAAATTTTTCTTTACCTGAAATTTGCGGAAATTCAAAGTTTGCATAAGTTTCAAGCGGATAACTATTGTATCCACGTATTGTAAGAGTTGTTCCTTCCTCATTGAATTTAGCAGCAGAATACCATGCGCCTGAATCATATCTAAAATCAAAATCGCCGCCATTTTTCTTTGTAGTAACTGGAACAACAGTAGTATCTACAGGTGCAAAGCAGCTATAGAAAAAGACATCATCAGTTATTGAAGGATCTGGATACATTGAAAACTCTAGAATTTGATCAGGTTCTATTTTGTCAATATATTCAATATTGTTAACAATGTCAAGTACTGTTCCATTACCATGAGCTATTGCAAGAATTTTCGGGTTGAAGATAGTTTGGTTTCCATTATTATGGATTCTTCCTGTAACATGACCGTCATCATGTTTGATTAGTGTTTTATCATAAAGAATCTCAATTGATATTGGATCTTTTTGTGTTTTTACAAATTTGAGTTCAGCTTCCAGTAAGATAGGAGCATCTCCTGTAACTTCAGGAAATTTTATCTTAAATGGAATATCTGTTTTTGGTGGAATTGGAACATGCAATATTGTTTTTGTAAATGTATTTTCTCCATCAATTACAGAAACTAAAATGGTTGGAATTACTGCATAATCATTTTGATTTTTTACATTGCCTCCAACTGTATATA
>SCUP01000079.1 GCA_004297665.1 Nitrosarchaeum sp.
TTATTGGGTTTAACTGAAGCTCGAGCTGGTAATACAATTTCATCTGTTAAAGGTATTCCAATGTTTGAAGGAGTCCATTATGTTTCAGAACCTGTCGTTCAAATTGCAATAGAGCCAAAACATCCAAAAGACTTGCCTAAACTAGTTGAGGTTCTCAAACAACTAACAATTGAGGATCCTAACCTTGTAGTAAAAATCGACGAAGAAACAGGTGAGACACTTGTTGCAGGAATGGGTGTATTGCATCTTGATGTAGCTACTCACCGTATTCAAGATACTAAAATAGAAATTATTACATCAGAGCCACTTATCAATTACAGAGAAACTGTCAAAGGTTCATGTGAGCCAATAATGTCCAAGTCTCCAAACAGACACAACAAGATTTTCATGAAAGTAGAACCACTAGAGCCAGCCATTGCACACATGCTTAGAACTGGCGAAGTCAGTGACATGAAAGACAAAAAGGTTGTATCTGATCTTCTCAAGGGTGCTGGCTGGGATACTGATACAATTAAGCGAATTATGAAGCTAGACCCACGTGGAAATGTTATGATTAATGGAACAAAAGGTGTCCAGTTTATTCAAGAGTCTACTGATTCTATTAATTCTGGATTTGAAGAAGTAATGAAGGAAGGTCCTTTATGCAAAGAGCAAATGCGAGATTGCAAGTTTACTTTTACTCACTTTGTTCCTCACGAAGACACTGCACACAGAGGTCTGTCCCAACTGGGTCCTGCTTCTAGACGTGCATGTATGGGCGCATTACTAACAGCTGGAACTACAATACTGGAGCCAATGCTTGCAATTGAAGTCAGAGTTCCAACGGATTTGGTAGGAAACGTTGCTACAGTACTATCTGGAAAACGCGGCAAAGTACTTGACATGTCACAAAAAGGAGCTTCCAGTATTATTGTAGGTGAAATTCCAGCATCTGAAACCTTTACACTTTCAGAAGCAATGAGAGGTCAGACAGCTGGACGTGCTACTTGGAATACTTCGTTTAAGGCATGGACTGAGCTTCCAAAATCAATAGCTGTTACTGCAATTGCAGAAATTAGAAAGAGAAAGGGTCTTGCACCAGAACCTCCTGGAATAGACGAATATATCGACAGAGAATAAAATAGAATGCCCCCCTCCTGAGCACAAATAATGACAGGGACTAGAAAAATTATTTCAGTATGTTTTGTTGGAAATTCTTTAAGATCATAAAGAATGACATTATCTTTCAATGACAAAACAAGACGCAATCAATATTGCTCAAGCAAAAATCAATCGATGTAGTTCGTTTCTAAACTTTGTAGAAAAGCAGAAACAAAACAACTCTTTTGTAAAAACACACCAGATGACATCTGATTTCTATGATATAGTAGAATCACTTGTTTCTGATGAACTTGAGACACTAACGAAAATCGTTGATGCCATAACAAAGAAAAATGACTCTCAAAGGAAAGAAAAACCACTATAACATCAAGGTGCTAACAGGATACGGAATATCGGTATCTGTAAAAGAGAACAAACTTGTTATCAAAGGAAGCCTTGATCCTTTTTCTCCTCAGGAAACTGAAAGTTGGTTTATTGGAAATATGCCTTATGAGAAAATTGTAATTGCTGGTAAAGGATATCTATCGACTGAAGCAATATCTCTGCTTTGCACTCATAATAGAAATTTGATAATTGTAGACTCTCATGGAAAACCTACTTGTATGATAAATGGCGTGATGAATAGCACTACTGCTACTAAATACAGAATGAGTCAGTATGATGCTTTTAGGAATAAAGAGACTTGCAAGAAATTATCCCTAAAAACAATCTCAGACAAACTAGAATCTCAGATCAGATTTTTGGAGTCTCTAAACAGAGATGATTCTTGTGTTTTGACATCAAAACTAAAAAATTATCTTGAGATATTATCTGAAGAAAATTTTGAATTTATAGAAAAGATTTCTGCCAAGGCATATTTTTTGTATTATGTTAGTTTGTTTGATAAAAAATATACCTTTGATTCAAGAAATCAGTCCTTTATCAAACAATCAAAGAAAAATGCAACAGATCCGATTAATGCTCTATTGAATTATGGCTATTCAGTATTAGCAGGGGAGATTTGCAAGTTTGTTTGTGGATTTGGTCTTGATCCGTACTATGGGTATATGCACAAGAGTCATTCAGGGTTTATGGCTCTAGTTTATGATGTAATAGAGCCTTTTAGGTGGCTAGTAGAGTC
>SCUP01000080.1 GCA_004297665.1 Nitrosarchaeum sp.
TTTTTTTTAATAATTTTAAGAACCACTGAATCAACATTTGGAGGTGGAGAAAAATTGTTCTTTCCCACATCTAAAAATTTTTCAATCTCAAAAGCATAATTTGCAATGACACTAACAGATCTTCTACTTTTTGCAGATTTTGTGAGTAGTTTTTCTGCAAATTCTTTTTGTACCATAATTACACCATGAGAAAAAGGAGTTTCTGCTAGCCACTCTATTGCCTCTTTGCTTTTTGAATAAGGAAGATTAGATACAAAAATTGAAAAAGGATCTTGTTTTTTGAATCCATCTCCATACTCCATGGATAGATTATCAATATTAGAAAAACGAGATTTTGCTTTTTCGTACAATTCCTTGTCTGCATCTATAGAAATCACTTTTTTTGCATTTTCACATAATAATGGAGTCAAAATGCCCAACCCCGTACCTAATTCAAATACTATATCGTTTTTACCAATTTTAGCCTCAGATACGATGGATTTTGCTATTGCATTTGAGGTTAGAAAGTGTTGGCCCAGTCTTTTTCGTTTAATCATTTTTTGACAAAGAGATTCATCCTACTTTCACCAGTAATCTCATCCATGATTCTCTCTGAAATATGCTTGATTGGCTCTTTGAATCCTACTCTTTCCTGCAAATCTGCATAACTTTGAAATTTTTTCTTTTCTCTTTCTTCTAACATTATTTTCATGTATGTTTTTCCAATTCCTGGAATCAATTCAAGTGCATGAATTCTTGGGGTCAATGGTCTTGCATTGTTAAGATAATCTACAAATCTTGTCTCATTGTGAGTTACAATGTTGTCAACAACTCCACGTAATTCGCTTTGAGCAGATGATGAGATTTGCTCATATTCCAGTTTTCCTAAAACAGAAAGAACTTTGGTTCTTCCTTCTTTTCCAATGTAGATTCTTTCACCAACATCAAATGTTGAATTTGGAATTCCAAGAACTTCTAAGATAGTAAGTCTATCTTCGCCAATTGCAGTAATAATAATTCCCTCACGTCCACGTACGGTAGAAGATTTTCCACGAGGATTAAAATCTAAAACATATGCATATTCCTCATACTTTCTAGGTGGGGATTGAGCCCTGTGCAAAATAAATTTCTCCTTGAAACTTAAGAATGCCCCTTGATGATTTTTAGCATTTTTTCTAGAGTTTCAGCAAGAATAAGTTTTTTCCAACCAAATGTAAATGAACGTAGTTCAGCCAAGCTGGTAGGTCTAATATTTACAATTTCAACAGCTTCTTCTTCTGTTAATTCACAATCTTTCATTAGTTGTTTTTTCATTTCTTTAGCATCTTTAGGATCAATTTTTGTAAATTTTGAAACATAATCATATGTCCAACGCTGAATTTGATCCATTTCTTCAACATCAACTTTACCTAAAATCTCTTTAACTTCTGAAAGAGAGATACTTTGTTTCTTTTTTATCTCTTCCATGATTATACACCGAATGGTTTGATATGATCTAATCTAGTGATTAAGGTTTTTGTTTTATTTCCTAGCTGTACATCAAGAGTAATAGCACGTCTGCCAACATTTGTTATTCTACCTACTTTTCCGTGATAACGTCT
>SCUP01000081.1 GCA_004297665.1 Nitrosarchaeum sp.
TTTTCTTTGATCTCTTTTGACCCTGTCATTTAACCAAACATTTAATGCCAAAAATTCTTTTTATAAAAATAATTGGTTTGCACGCCAACAATCCAGAAGGAATCATCCAACGATGGTTCTTTCTGGAATCTTAATGAGCTTGATCTCCATTGTCTTGTTTTTGGGCTTTCTAATTTGTTTTTGTACATTATAGAAATTGGCTAAATAGCATTTGTTATTGTTATCATATTGTTTGTTGTATCTATTGTTAAAATCATAAAAAATAGAAAAGCCACAAAAAATTCATTATACATTTACAAAAATGAATAAACATATTTTCTTTAATTTTCTGGTATTATTACTCTAAGTTATTATATTGAAACAAACTTGTATTCTTAATGCATATAGAATACGAAGAATTTGCCACAATCGAAGACCTCTTCTTGTATATGGCATCTGCAGCTCCACCCATGAAAAATACAATGCCGATTAATTCGTATAAGGGTTACATTATGGCATTTATTCCACTTAGTCCTACAACTGGAGATACATATCTTATGATTTATGCTAAAGGTACACTTGAATCCGGAATTTATGAATTCGATGTAAATTCAACGTCTTTCAAGAAAGTTGATGCTATTGAACGAGCAGACAAAAATTACTTTGTTTCTTTAACACCAAAAAGAAACACCATAGCTGATGAAGCTATTAAAAATCTATAATTTTTTTGTTTGAATCTTAGGGGCAGTAACTGATCTGCTTCTAGCATATTTGTCGATAATTTCATCTGGAGTTCGCCCATTGAATAGATCTTTACATAATCCTCTCAAATATCTCATAATTGCCCATGTGCCTGCTTTTAGAATTCCATACATGAATACTTTCATTGGTGGACCATATGTTTTATTTCTGAGAATAATTGGAATGATATCATTGATAACCCGCAAATTATTTTCCCAACATTTCCAAAATAATGTAAACTGTGCCTCATTCAAGTTTCCAAAATGCATGGAATTCTTTTCACTAAAGTCTTGGTAAAGTAATGGTGCAACTAATCCTCTAAAGTTCATTTCTCTAAAGTCACTCATCATATCAATTGTGTATTGAACATCATCTGGAGTCTCGTCTGGCCAACCTATGATGATTGTTGCAGCTGGGAACCAATGATTTTCATTTAAGATTTTTGCTCCTTCTCTTACCACACTACCCCATTCTTCAGGTGCAAATGGTCTTGTTTTTACACCTAGGTGTTTTTTTACCATGTTTGGTGCAACTGTTTCAATTCCTAAATTTGTTGCAAGCCATCTACCTGTTTCATCTTGTTTGTTAATCATTGAAATTTGTCGCATTAATTCTGGATCTGCTGCAACTGCTGAAAAAGTCATGTGTGTTGTTCCAATAAAATTGGCTCCTAATCCTTTAAGGCCTTTCCAAAGTTCTGTGATTGCATCTCTATTTGGAATGAAATCTCTATTGTCACATCCATAAAGTAACATTTCATCAGAATGCAACCAAATAGAGTCAAATCCATAATCTAGGTTAATCTTTGCTTCATACTGTAGTCTTTCTAATGG
>SCUP01000082.1 GCA_004297665.1 Nitrosarchaeum sp.
ACTCCAGGACGATCTGGATGCATGCTACATCCACCCTTTTCATCTAAGAATCTACATGAAATATGAGTCCCGTCTTCATGTTCAGTTTCATCTGTCTTTCTTTTTAGATTAATCGTAGTCATTGTAGTGACTTGACCGGATGGAGCAATATCTTGCCAAGTAGTTGTGATTGTTTCATTTTTTATAAAATCAGATGATCTCTTATACTTCAATCCTTTTCCAATAGTAATTAGATCATCAGAAGTTAGAGGCAATCTACCTTGTCTGTCACAACAATTATGGCAATCGGGCCAAAAACATTTCCATAAAATATATTTTTTTTTTGATACAAGATACGGAATATGAAAAATAACATCTTTAACTTTGAATGGATAATCAGAGACATCAGTTACTTTTCCTAGCATAAATTCTCGTAAAATAGGATCAACATCCCAATCTTTTTGCAATAGATTCAGTGATTCTTCAATTTCTTTTTGAGACAACTATTAAGTTATAACATCTTTTGCAGATATTATTAATGTTGAGTGAAAAAGGCAAGTACGCATCAGCTACAGAAAATCGAAGATTTGTTTGGGCTGAAATTGTATGGCCTTTGATTTTAGAAATTAATGATGTAGCATTTTCGCTAAAACAATATCAAAAAAAACGTGATCAAGTATGTGAAAAAAATAATGTAAAGATAGCAATTACATCACGTGGATTAGTATCCTTAATGCAGAAAGGAATCTTGTTAAAAGAAGAGGATATTTACTCAATTCATTTTAGATTGATTCCATATATGAGATTAAAAGCAAATTGTGATTATGCTACAGCGATTCATGAAGTTAAGTTCAAGTAATTTCAGCAAATGATTATATGCTAAAACATTAGAATTTGTTTCGGTAGCCCGATAGTCTAGCGGTCAAATAAAAAAAATTTTAGATCAAGGATTCTGCCCTCTGGATCTCAAGAGTGGATAGGCGGAGACGGCAGTTCGAATCTGCCTCGGGCTACTGGAAAAATTACTATCTAGATGCTTGTGCTATTCTTTCTAGTTCATGCTTTTTCTTTACAGATGGAGCATTTGGATCATTGGAAGCTGCCAAAATAAGCTGCTCTGCCATATGCTCCTCAATTGGTTTGGGGTTAGAATATGTTGCATCTCGTATAGAATCTGCAATGAATTTTAATGCCATGTCTACTCTTCGGATTGGAGCAACGTCTACAGATACATGGTAGACAGTACCACCGTATACAATTCTTGTTGTATCTTCATTTGGTGCAGAAAACTCAATTGCTCTAACTAGAATCTCAACTGGATTTTTACCAGTCTTTAATGCAATAATATCAAACGCTACTTTTACAGTATTGATTACTTTGGTTTTTTTACCAGTCATTCTTCCGGTGTTTTTAGCATATTTTTTACCAAAATGCATAACTTTGTTGCATAATCTTTCAACTATGTTTACATCTGCTTTGTTGAATCTTTTGAGTGCTGAACGACCAAATGTGTACGGTAAAATTTGTTTTCTTAAGGAAATTGCTGTTTTTAATCCAGGATCTTTGACTTCAATATCAGACATGTCCCACTTTCTAAATAATAATAGATTCTTTGTTTCTGCCAATTTTATCTCCTTGGTTTTTCTTTCTTTCCAGTTACTAGCTCGTTAAGTGATGTACCATTTACTTTGAAAACTTTGAATCTAACTCCAGGAATATCTCCCATTGCGCCGCCTTGTGTTGCACCCATTCCTTGAATGTGCACTTCATCGTGTTCATCAATGAAATTCATTGCACCGTCTCGTGGCAAGAATGCTGTAACAGTTTTACCATTTTTAATTAACTGAACTCTAACACATTTTCTAACAGCAGAGTTTGGTTGTTTTGCTGCAATACCTACTTTTTCTAAAACTATTCCTCTTCCTTGAGGTGCACCTCCAAGAGGATCGGCTTTTTTATCAATACCAAGTTTTCTTCTCTTGTAAGTAGAGATTGCCCATCGTTGTCTTTTTCTTTTTGCAACTAAAACTCTACCAGCAAA
>SCUP01000364.1 GCA_004297665.1 Nitrosarchaeum sp.
AAGGTTTTGAAGATTTTCTGATGGAAATTGATTAACACTATATTCATGCAAAGATTTCATATTCATAATGATAAAATTACGATCGGTTGGTATAATGTTTATTTTAGTATCAACTATGATTCCTTTGTTTTCTGATGCATATGCACATTCAATGTTTAATTCTGCTGAAGAGTTTCTTGGAGGATACAGAGTTCAGGTTGCAACGTTACCAGAATTTCCACAGATAGGAGAAAAATCACAGATTTTGTTTAGAGTTGGAGATAGTGATTTTAATGAAGTCGATAATTTTACAATGGGTGTTAGGTTTTTTTACAATGATCAACAAATTGATGCAATCAATCCAGAATCACATAAAGGTGGTCATTACGAGATGGACTATGTCTGGGAAAAACCAGGAAATCATATTGTTAAAGTAGATCTATACGATATTGGAGGTAAGCCGGGAATTCTAACTTATACTTTTAACATGAGTACTCAAAGTCCATTTGGATATATTTTCATCATATCAATTACAATAGGAGCTATCACATTAGGAGTAGTTGTATCTTATATCTATCTGCCAAAAAAAATAAAATTTAAATCTAGAGTGTAGATTCAATCGGTTTTTTTGCAATTCTAAATGCAAATAATACAGTTAGTAAAACCATTGAAAACAATAGTATTCCAACTCCCAAGTGAATTGCAACTAGAACAGCATGTAGTTTTAGATCAATTACCAAGGCACCAAGAGTAATTTGTGTAACTACAAGTGTTGCTGCAAAAGTACTAGTAAATTTAATTTTTCTACCAGCATTTCTGTTAATCCAACTACCTATTGCAGTAGCAATTACAAGAGCACCAGTAGTTGCAGCAATTAGTCTATGAGTCCATTCAATAAAATATTCTTCATTTGGCATTATTCCATTTGGACATAATGGCCATTCAGGACATGTCAAGCCAAGTCCAGCTGAGGAAACATATCCGCCAATAAACATCAAAGAATACAAAACAATCAGAGCTGCCAATGCAAGATATTGTAATGCCAAACTATTCCACTATGAATGAACCTTGCATTCCTTGCAAGGCATGTCCTGGAACGGTACAGATGTAGTAATAGGTTCCCGGAGCACCTGCAACAAAGGTGACACTCCCACTTTCACCTGGTTTTAGTGGATTTGATGCAGCTGCAATAGCAGAATTCCAAAGTACACTATTGAAATTTTCTGGATCTGATACAATACCAAATGCATGAAATGATTTACCAGCGTTTACTGCAGAGAAAGTAATTTCATCGCCAGACTTTACACGGAATTCAGGATTGTGTCCTTCTTCGCCAGGTAGTGCATTAAA
>SCUP01000083.1 GCA_004297665.1 Nitrosarchaeum sp.
TCCATGAAAATATCTAATGTCTTTTGAGGTGTATTTCTTTTCCATTTTTTTAACATTGAAACAATTTTTTTTATTGTGTAGTTATATGGAACATCAAGTACTTTTTCAGCAAGATAATTAGCCCCGAATCCAATTATCACGCCAATAACGACTTCTACTGAATGCTCTGATTTTCTTACATCCTCAATTGAAACAGAATGTACCTCTTGCAAATCCACCATTTCATATAATTGATGTGTAATTCCTCCTGCAATAGTCACAGGTGCATTCTTGATGTGGATCTTAACTTCTTTGTATTTTATGTCTGATTCCGCTTTTGTCAATTATTTGTTAATATTATTTGATGCTAATACCTTTTTTGGTAAACTCAAATCTCACAAAATTATTAAAATAGTTCTTTCTAAATTAATTTAATGATACATGATCGAATCTAACTCTATGGATAATCTCAAGGCTAACATCAAGAGTGCGGATCCTGATAGTGCAAAAAAGATCACAGATATTTTATATAAATTAGTAGATGATAAAAAAATCAATTCATTTAAAATTAAAAAAATCTCAAAAGGAAAAAACTCTATTGATCTTAGTCCTCTTATACCTTTGCTAGATCACATTGATTTGAAATCATTATATCAAGGTGCAAAAGAATCTGGACTTTTTGCTGTGGGACAAGGATTAATTGGTATTAAAATAATTCGAGAAATATTATCTGTCGTAAAAGATGGAATAGAAATCAGTGAAAAAATCAAGGGTAAAAAATCTATGTTTGGAGTTAGTTGTAAGATCAATAATCAATCTATTGTAAAATATGGCCGAAGTTTTGGGGTAGAGCCATTTGATACAATATTGACATCAGCTGCACCAAATACAATGAATGATATGTTTTTGAAAGAAAATAAATGGGGTGAAATTAAAATTGCATTAGAAAAATATTATTTGATCCGATATGTTATAATTTTTGTAAAACATCCAATAGGTGCCATAACTCATATCGGCAAAGTATCTCACATAGAATACAATTCAGCAAATGGAAAATCCACAATTTTTTTGGAAGGAAAACCTATGAAACTAAAAAAACCATTACCCTATGACAAAAACTGGCCACATCATAATGCACATGGTACAGTATACACCACAAAAGAAAGGGTTGACGGTGCAAAAACATTAGCGGATGTGTATCCGTCACTAGATTATCGTAAAAATTAGATTTTTCAAAATTTTAACTGAACATAGTTATATAAATTGAGCCTAAGATAAAAAATAGTTAAAATTACTAGATAATTTGATCTGAACAGATCAACTCTGGGTTTTACCTGGAAAATTGCCATACAAATTATGAATTCAGTTAGGTTTGATTTTTCCCCAAAATCCGACAAGGCGAAATTTACCTTCACCGACATTTGTGCAGGAATCGGAGGAATGCGTTTGGCATTTGAGAATTTGGGAGGAGAATGTGTATTTTCATCTGAATGGGATAAGTTCTGTAAAATCACATACCATGAAAATTTTGGCGATACTCCGCAGGGAGATATTACAAAAATCCCAATTAAAGATATTCCAAAACATGACGTACTTCTTGCAGGATTCCCATGTCAACCATTTTCAAAAAGTGGATTTGCAACAAGAAAATTTCTAAATAAGAAAGATGGATTTGCAGATGAAAATCAAGGAAAGATTTTCTTCCAGATTGTGAAAATTATTGCAGAAAAAAAACCAAAGGCGATATTTCTTGAAAATGTTCCACGTCTTGTAAGGATGAACAAAGGAAAAACATTTGAAATAATTTTAAGTGAACTTGAAAAGTTAGGATATGATTGTAAACATAAAGTCATAAGCGCTGAAACGGTAGTCCCACAAAGAAGAGAAAGACTCTACATTGTTGCAACAAGAAAAGGAATTGATTTTGAGTTTCCAGAAATCCCAGATCTAAAACCGGAGTTAAGACAAATTCTTGAGAAAAATACTGATGAAAAATACATCCTATCTGATAACACTTGGAATTGGCTTCAAAATCATGCAAAGAAACACTCTTCGATGGGTAATGGATTTGGGTTCCGTATGGCGGATCCAAAAAAGACAGCATGTACACTTAGTGCAAGATATGGTAAAGATGGATCTGAGATATTGATACCAAGAAAACAAGGTAATCCAAGAAAACTATCGCCACGTGAATGTGCTAGACTGATGGGATTTCCAGACGATTTTAAGATCATGGTTTCGGACACTCAGGCCTACAAGCAGTTTGGAAATTCTGTTGTTGTTCCAGTAATTTTTTTAATAGGATTTCAGATTGTGAAAAAATTAAATACATTCAAAATTCCCAGCCAAAAAATTACTCAAAAAACATGATGAGTTTAAAAGTCACATATGTAAAATAACCTAGTTGAGTAACGCCTCTAAGCCTGAAAATACAATCAAATTCAAAGTTAGTAGTAAAGTAGCAAGATTGCTTGGAAGAGAATCTGTTTCAAGTGACACAGCCGCATTGTTTGAATTAATCAAAAACAGTTATGATGCTGATGCAACTACGGTGACTGTCACTTTCAAGGATATTCTAAATAAAGATCCAGCAAGAAGAACCGTAATCATCAGTGATGATGGTGTAGGAATCACACATAAAGAATTTGAAAAGAAATGGATGGTAATCGGTACATATTCTAAAGAAAAAGAGATGTTTACAAAAAATGGTAGACGTATGCTTGGTAATAAAGGAGTAGGAAGATTTGCTACTGAAAAACTTGCCAAAAAATTAACTTTAATTTCACAACCAATTTCTTCAAAAGAAAAAATCCAATTGGATGTAGATTGGGGAAGTTATGAAAATGAAAATATTGAATTTAATGAAATTCCAAACAAAATATTTGTAGAAAAAAATAGAACAACTGAAGATCATGGTCTCACAATAATTTTATCAAATTTACGAACTGATTGGAATATAAAAAAACTTACCCGATTACTTGATGCTATAGGCTCTATGTTAATTCCAAAAGAACTTCAGAGAGTTTCCAAGACTCGTTTTGACGTAAAGATCATTGCTCCAGAGTTTACAACAGAAATAAAACCAAAAGCTGAAAGCTTATTGTTTGAAAATGCCCCTTTTGTTGTGACATGTAATCTTCCATCTAATACGTATAAAACTACTGTTACAATAAAAAAATCCGGAAATGTTGTAGAAACTCCTGAATTAGATTTTGAAAATACTGTCATAAAGAAAACAGGACAACTATGGAAACCATTTGGACCTTGTAATGTGAAGCTTTATTTTTATCCGATGAAATCTAGTTTTGAATCTTGGGATGATTATTACAAAGACACACTAAAGATGGCAAATATTAGAAATATTCTAAAAGATTATCATGGGGTAAAAATTTACAGAGATGATTTTTGGGTGAGTCCATATGGTGGTTTGGAAGATGATTGGTTGGATTTAGAATCAGAACGTGTTCAATCTAATCTAAAAATTGGAAGTACACAAGTGATTGGGTTTGTAGAAATTTCACGAGATGAGAATCCAAGTGTAATGGATACAACTACGAGAGAGAAATTGGTGGAAAATGATTCGTTTCATTCTATGCGTCATTTTGTTAAATCTGTGGTTAATGAATTAAGTGAATTTAGAATTAAAGAAAATAAAGAATTCAAAGAACAATCTCCTAAAAAGATCTATGAAAATATAATTGATTCAGAAATACAATCCATGTTAAGATATTTAGAAATTGAAATTGATATTTCTGATGAAGTAAAAAACAATATTTCTAAACGTGCAAAAGCGATTAACAATAACATTTCTAAACTATCAAAAATAACATCATCTGAAACAAAAAGATCAGAACTTGAAACTAGGGGTTTGCTGAATTTAGCATCACTAGGAATTCTTTCCGCAAATTCATATCATGAAATATTCAATATTATTGGAAGTATGAAAGAAACTCCTACAGCAATCAAGACCCTATTATCTAAAAAAACAGATAATGATGATATTGTAACCTTTTTTCTAGATGAACTTGATGATCATTTAGAATTAATTGATCAATTTACATGGTTAGTTCGACAATTTGTAAAAGCAATTGGTAATGATGTAGAATCAAAACTTGCCAAAGAAAACATACTATTACAGGAACTTGTATCTAAAATAATGAATAGTTATTCTACATCAACAGCAAAAAATATACGTCTAGAAATAACTGTAGTGCCAAATGATTTCTCTGTAATGATGTTCAAATCCGATATTATTTCGATAATACTAAATCTACTTACAAATGCAATTAAATCAGTAGATCTTACAGAAGATGATGAGAAAAAAATTAAAATGACTATAAAAAAAGAAGCTTATGATTTATCATTGATATTTAGTGATAATGGAATTGGAATAAAAGATAGTGTAATGCCAAAAATCTTTAGACCTTTTTTCTCAACTTACGAAAATGGCACTGGTATGGGACTGTCTATCGTACAAGACATTCTTTCATCATATGGAGGGAAGATCATATTAGACTCAAAACCTGAATTCGGTAAAGGAGCATCATTTAAAATCAGCATTCCGTTAAAAAATCTCAAGGAATAAAATAATGACAAAAAAAATACTCATAATAGATAATGATGTCAGCTTACTTGCAAAATTAAAAATTAACATAAATGAATTTGAAGTAGAAACAACTTCTACCGTAGAGGATGCAATTTCTCTTATTGAAAATGGAAATTTTTCATTTATTGTTGCAGATATTAAATTGGATAAAGGAAAATTGGGATACAGCGTGTTCGATAAATTATTCTTCAAAGGTCGATATGTTCCAGGAATTGTGATTACTGCATATGAGTTAACTGATGGACAAGAAGAAGAACTACAAAAATTAGGAGTTGAAAAACTTGAAAAGGTAGGTGTAAAAGGTACTCTGTCAAGTAGAATTCAATCTAGAGCAAATGAAATTTTAAATGATAGGAGAAAAAAATATGCAGGAATTATTAAAAAAATTGAAGAATACGGATTAGAAAATTCCAACGCATCACATAATGGCAAAACTCGAACAATTAATTCTTGGATGAAGATTATCTTAAATGATTCCATGTCGATTGAAGAAGAAGAAAATACCATCAACTCAATTATAACGATAAGTAATGTTTTGATCAAAAGAAACAATACAAAAGACTATGATTTTCCTCAAATATAAAATTAAAATTTTAAAATTATTTAATCTTTAAAAATTATTTTATCAATTCTAAAACTTTCTTAGGTGGAATCTACCTGTACCTCTTCTTTATCTCATCAATTGTATTCCCGCCTCCGACTTCAGCAATAATTCCATAACTTTAATTTGTCTTCGATAATCAGTAATGGATATCAATATGCCTCTATGTGTGTAGTATGGTGGTAAAAATACTCATTATTTTAAATCAATTTAATTTTTTAATTATTTTATCATAAATTTTTATATTTTTTCCTTCTTGGATATTCTTTTTCATATAAAATAAAGTCGATTTGTTTATTCCTAGTTTCTTTCTATTCTCTGGCGTCATTTTTAGTATTTTTTCTTTAATGGAAAGATAGTCCTTTCTTTTAAAATATAAATTCGGTATATCAAATATTATGTTTTTATTTTTTTCAGAAATAAATAACGATAGTTTAGAAATATTATCAGATAATATCACATCATAATAGTAGTTTTTGCCCTTGTATGGCACTTTAATTTTGAAATTATCTCTAATTTTTTCAATTAATAGAGATGCTAAACTGTCTTTTAGACGAATATGATAGTTTTCTGTAGTAATAAAATCAGATTTTTTCAATTTTGGAGTATTTTCTAGCAATTGAATTACTGATAAATCAACAATCCATCGAAATAACTCCATAATATCATAGACTAGTGGAGTTCTTGACGGTAAAACTTCATGTAAAAAGCCAATTTCAGGATCTAATCCATAAGAATTGAGTATTTTTCTTATTTCTGATTCCAAAATAGAATATCCATAGTTCAATAACGCGTTAATTTCGTCTGGTGCATTGTAATTTCGGGCATTTTCCTTTACTTTTCTGCCAGAATATGCAAATTCAGGTGCAATTTGCCTGAAAATCGTGCCTAAAGCAGTAAAATAGGCTTGAGCAACCCTACCTTCGTAGACAAGTAAATTTGTAATATTATTTTCATGTGTATTTTTTAGAAATTCGTATTTTTCTTTATTAAATATTATTTTTATATTTTTTATATCTATTAAATAGAAATCAGATAATTGTTCTAGTAAATTATATGATGAATCTATTTTAGAAAATACTAGTTTTTCTGATATTTCATATCTTTTATTATTGGATAAATATGCCTGGTATTGTTTTATTTTTAATTTCCCCGATATTGGTGATTCAGGTAGAGTAATTCCAAGTATATTTCCATTCCAATTCAGTATTGTTAATGGTATATTGTGCTTCATTAGCCACTTTATTCCATCAAATGTGATAAATCCAGAATGATTATCCAGTATTATATTGTCATAGTCTATTTTATGTGGATAAAATTCATATTTTTTATTATTTAATTTATTATTAATAATTAATTTTCTTTTTTCTACATTAATTGAAGTGCCAAAACCTGAAATTAACAGCGGATTCATATCTTTTCTAGCTCCGATAGTTCTTCTGAGGCTTTTTGAAACTTGTTTTTAGGATATTTTTGTTTTTTATTGATCTTTTGATATGTTTCAAGGCTATTTTCATTAATAGATTTTATTAACTCATCATATTCTATAATTAATCCTAATACTATTTTTTTATTTTTTATATTTTTAATATCTATATTTTTTATTTTTGATATGTCTCTAGTATTTTGATATATTGTATTTTGGATATTTTTTATTATTTCATATAATAATGGTTGTATTTTATTTTCAAGTTCACTATTTATTACAAGATCGTCTTGTATGCCCCATGACAATCCTTGAGTTTCCATTAGTTTCTTTCTTCCTAAATAATCATGAAAATATTCTCCATCGTCTTTTTGGATCTGGTCCATAATTATTCCCAATGTCATTGTTTCAGAAAAAGATGCTAGTCCTTTCTTTGTAATCTCATATACTGGCGTTTTTCCAATATGATAATATCTGATTGCTTTTTTTTCTTCTAATTCTTTTAGAATCTTGTAAAGGCCCATCTGCGATAATTTTGTTAAATCTTTTAATTCCTTGAACCGCATAGGGTTACCAATTTTTAGAAATGAAAGCACATTCATGCGGTTTGCCTCTCTTACTTTACCCTGATATTCTGATGGTTTAGGCACAGATATTGTACATGTTTCAGCTATTTATTCTCTACTATGTTGATATTACCTACATAGTATATGCTTAAATATTAGTTTTCTATCTTTAATTTATGATTTGAAAAACAATCATAATCTTCGAAAAGTTATCCCACAAGGATATTCTCGCCTTCTAGCATTACCTTTGTTTTGGTTGAGATCAACCGGTATTGAAGCAGGCGACTATGTTTCGTTATCGCTAGGAAAAGATAACGAACTAATTATTAAATCATGTAGGGTGAAAAAATGAAACAGACTTCACTTACTCCAAAGCAACAAGCAAAATACGATGACGCTCTAGAAGTGTTACGACTGGTGAGAAAGGGAACTAGTTTTTCTCATGCCACAAAAATGGTTGGAATAAACTCTGCAACTGTAAAAAAGAAGATTGGTAATGCAATTACAAAAAAGAATAACAGAATAATTGCAAAGAAAAAAGATTCCTTGCTCAGAACCCTCAAAATATATGAGAATGGAAAAGAGGTATTCATTACTGTTAAAGGCACTGCAAATGCCAAAAAAATTGCAAGGTATCATTCTGCCCTTGGAAGAAGAATTGACAGAAACGACAAAAACGCATTAAGCTCTTTTGATACCATTACAGATGCCAAAGGACACATACATCACTTTGAGATAAACCTTGATCCTATTTTGTCTGTCTTGCAAAGCAAAGAAGAACCTCCATTTTTTAGCATCTACAAGGTGAGGCAATAATGGAAAACAATTACTTTGATAAAATCAATGCTGTTTTAGATGAGCAAAAATGGATTGAGGAATTTCTGATAGGCCAAGGATATTGTGTAATTTGCGGACATGATGATCCATTAGATTTGGAGGGACACCATCCGGGAAGGGAGCGAAACCATACATGGTTTAGAATATCTGCTTGCAGAAACTGCCATGGAAGATTTACAAAAAAACAAGACAGATGGTGGCCAAAAGAATCCTTACGGAATGACAATCCTCCAGAACTAAGGATGGCATTTGTTCACCGAGGGTTGGCAGAAGCTTTTGAGGCAAAGGCACGAAAAATCTTTGATGCACATGGAGTATCGTGGTACTCATGAATATGGAAAACATTGCAATTCGTGCCTATACCATACCAAAACAGGCTCCAAAAAAATACCCTTACTTTGGATCAAAGCCATTCTTTGATAGAGTGATAGTAATTCACTGTGATGCAAAATCAGATTATTATCAAAATCTCACCACTGGATATTTTGAGATTTACCAAAATAATATTCTAGAAGAATATGGATTTTTCTACGGTGAGATTTCTGCTAAAGAACTAGAAGCACTGAAACAAAATTCTGTACCTGTCTATTCCATTGAGGAATTTAGAAAAATATTTCTCTACGAGTCCTATAATTTGAAAACTCTGTGTGTTGGATTTGACTTGCCATTTATCCTAACTAGATTGTGCATTAATGCAACACCTGCAAGACTGCACAAAAAAGACGGCTTTTCATTGTTATTCACTGACAATCTAAACTATCCCAGACTACACATCACACATGGTGCAATGCCATATTCATTTATTGAATGGGGAACCACAAAGTCAGTATCTGCAAATTTCAAGGGATATTTTGTTGATCTTAGAACTTTGGCGTATTGCTTGACTGACACAATTCACACATTTGAATCTGCATGCAAATCATTTAAAGTTCCATGTATGGATACAAATCAAAACTATTTCTCTCACATCAATAGAGTAAAGACATCTTTTCAGTTGTATTGTAACGCAAAAAAGGAATTTGAGGAATATGACTTGCCAATACCAATTACTAGGGCATACACTCCAGCTTCTATTGCAAAGGCAATACTGCAAAAGATTGGAGTACAGCCTTTTCTAAAACAAAACCCAGACTTTTCCAAAGAAATTATTGGCTATTCCATGAATGGCTTTTTTGGCGGACGGGCAGAATGCAAAATAAGAAAAACTTTCACACTAGTTGATGAGCTAGACTTTCTTGCAAGTTATTGCACCACATCAATAATTCAAAATCTTTGGAAGTATGTCATTGCGGAATCAATTGAGTTTGTTGATTTTACCGTATCATTTGAAAAACTTCTAAATGACATAAAACTTGAAGATACTCGTAATCCAAAATTTTGGAGCAAGATGCAGGGAATAGCCTTGATAATTCCAGATAATGATGTCCTGCCAATTCGTGCCCCATTTAGCCAAAAACACGCCTGGAATATTGGAGTGGAGACCATATCCTGCAAGACCCCACTATGGTATTGTTATTCTGATATTGTATTTTCCAAACTAAAGACTGGCAAGACACCTCGTATTCTCAAAGCATATTCTTTTGTTCCAAAAGGAATACAAAAAAATCTAGACAAAATCACCTTACATGGAATTACAATTGATCCTAACACACAGGATCCATTTTTGGAACTAGTCGAATACAGGCAGAAACTAAAAAAGATTCGAGACTATTTTGAAAAAGACCATCCACAGTATTCATACTATGATAGACTGCAAAATATAATAAAAATAATATCCAACGCAATATCTTATGGAATATTTATTGAAATCACTACAAGTGTAGAGTCCGAACCCATTCCAGTTGATGTGTATGGCATTACATCATTCACACAAGAAAAGACACATCTAGAAAAGGCAGGCCTCATGTTTAATCCGATAATTGCAAATTCCATAACATCTGGATTGCGTCTGATGCTTGGAATTGCAGAGATTATTTTGGATAAGCACAATTCCACTCATGCATACTGTGATACGGACTCAATGTTTGTGCCTCCACAACATGCCAAAGAGATCCAGGAATTTTTCCAACCCCTCAGTCCATATTCATTTGATAGTCCTATATTCAAGCTGGAAAAATCAAACAAGTTATTTTTTGGAATATCTACAAAGCGTTATGCATTATGTGATATGGATAATGATAAAATAATAATTGACGATGAAAAATATTCTGGACACAGTTTGGGACACTTGGTAAATCCATTCTATGATAATTCAGATACATGGTACAAGCAGATATGGCAAGACATTTTGGATTTGCATCATGATATAATGGAATGGTCAGAGTTTTATGAAAAATATCACAACAAATATGCTATGCAAAAACTAGTCTTGACATCACCAGAATATCTAAAATGGTTCTCAAAGATAAATTCCGGAAAAGATTATTTTCACCAGATAAAACCATTTAACACTGTAATTCTTGGTTTCTCAAATGGAGTAGATCCTGATACAGAATTGCAAATAAGGCCAATTGCGCCATATATCGAGCCTGCACGACATGCAGTATTTGAGAAATGCATCGATTACAACTCTGGCAAAAAGATTCGAGGCAAACAATACTGGAAGACACTAACTGATGAGATTTTGGAATATATGAGAAATCCCGAATTAAAACTAGATGGAAATGATGGAGTTTTATGTAGAAAAAACGTTACTGTCTCTCAAATCACTCACATTGGAAAAGAGAGCAATAATCTGGATAAAGTTCAGATATTTGGTGCTGACTTGAATAGTTATGTAACTTATGAAGACAATGAATATTTTGAGAGACGATTTGTAGATTTGACCCCTAGAATTTTAAAACTTAAACCTAAAGATGTAAAGAAATTTGGAATTTCTAGGCAGACTTTGTGGAATGTGAAACAAAATATTCTTGAAAGACATTTGGAAAAAATTTCAAATAAAATTAAATCTCAATTTCTTCAGTTAATCTTGTAAAAATATATCTAAATTCAAGAGAACTTTAATTTTAAGTAAAGTTAGAATTAATTATGAAAATTCCTTACACTATAGGTAAAATTTCATTTGATTGGGATGAAGATGTAATTCCTAATGGTCCTTTAACCGATGTAAAGATAGATTCTCAAGAGGACATCAAAATAAAAGTATACCAATTATTAAATTCAACAAAATTAGATATAGGTGATCCATTCAGACCAGGAAAACGAACAGTGCAGTTTCCAAACGATGTATTGCCAATATGTGAAGATGTTTTTACTGCTATTAAACATCTAAAAAATGACAGTAAAAACGTAATTGCAGGATACCTTGCCTCTAGATTGTTTGAAGGGTTTTCTGCTTTTTGGATGCAAACTATTCTGAATACTGGAAGACATATTTTAGGAATTGGTTTTTGGCATGAAATCATTGATTTCACTAAATCATGGGAACAGAATAACTCAATAACAATCCACAAAGGAACTCCATACTATTTCTTGGGTGTAAATTATTTTCTTTTAGGTGATTTTGATAATGCATTTGTTTATTTCTATAGTGCAATTGAAGATGATAAAAAACTCCCCGAAATCGGTTATCCTAAAAAGGCACCAATTTATCAAACTGTAACTTTAACTGATAATCCTAATAATCAAATGTATCCTTATGTTGTAGCTCCCTTAAGACAAATCTTATCTGAATACATTCAACATTTTCAGAATCACTTTGATTCAACATTCACCATAAATGATTTTGATAAAAAATTCTTACAAAATGATGATCTTGAAGATCTTTCTTACTTTTTTGTTTATAATTTCATGAATTTACATGATCTTAATAATAAATTTCGAAACGATGTTTTCTTTAATGAGTTTTCCAAAATTAAGGCTCTTGATCAATTCTTTAATTTGGTGCTCGCTGTTGATCAGATTTTAAAACACGCCTATGGTAATTCACAATTTAAAGGAAAATCTATGTACCATCCAATTCAATGGTGGTCCGAAAAATTTGCATGTATTTCAAAAAAGACCTTTGATGATATGATAGGTATTGATGGTCTTAATCTAAAAGATAGTACGCCCGGAGATGTTGTTGAAGATTTATTGCAATTAATCCAAAACCCACAGAACGGCATATCAAAGGATGTTTATGTAATGTTATTAGCATATCATTTACGTAATCATGCTGGTCATAATATAGACCGCCATGATGTACTGATTTCTCATTATGCGGAAATTCTAACAAATTTGTTTATGGCAGTTTTTCTAGCAGTAAAAGCAATCTAGTTCAAATCCTTATTTCCTGATTATCATTTTCATTATAACTTTCGTAGGTAGTCAAACATGACCATCTTATCTATGCCCCAATGATGAAGTGCTCCCGTCGGGATTTGAACCCGAGATCACTGCCTTGAGAGGGCAGTATGCTTAGCCGGACTACACCACAGGAGCTTGTTCAAAAACAAACTCTATCTCAATTTAAAGGAAATGTTTTGACAATGAATCCATTGGTAAAAATTAGTAAGTTTGTTGCTTTATACAAAATTGAAAACAAATAATTTCATGGATTTGAAAAAACTAGTTGAAGAACAATCACTAACAAATTTTCCTGTTGGATTAGGAGGATGTAGAACAACTAGTTCTTTTTTTGATTCATGTGATTATGACATAACAATATTTGATAGTAAATCCGAACCAGACAAAATTATTTTCTATGATGATAACTTTATAAAAATTCATCATGGTTCATTAAGAGAAACAAAGTCTGATATTCTTGTAAAATATGATGGAATGCAGATAATCCATGATGAATCTTGGGAACTTCGAATGTTTTTATCAAAAGTCAAGGAAAAACGTTTAACACTTTACAAAGACTATGCAAAAAATTGTCTGTTTGAATCTCTTTTTTGCTGTGAAAAAACTAAAGAAGGGATAAAAACTTCAAATGTTTTTTCATCTTGTTGGCAAATATGCGCATCTTATTTTTTAGCTGATGCTATTTGCTTACTCAATCTGTATAGGCCAAATCCTACACATATGTTAGACATGATGCGCAAACTTGAGAAAAATCAAATAAACGAACAAATTTCAATAGTAACACAAACAGTTGGTATTGAGAGGGCAATCCAATCTCTATTAGAAAGAATATTAAAATCCACAATTGGTTTTTCTGACTTGGTTGAAAATAACAATCACTCAAAAATCATCCAAGGCAAACACGATTTATTTATAAAAAATTCAATGTTATCTGATTGCTATTTTTACTTGGGATACATAAACAAGGAAAACTTTGTAAAGATCAAAGATAAAATTGATAGTCAACCAGATCTTATCCATATTCTAAAGGTCGCCTTTGATATTGAGGCTGATTCTAATCTACTTGAGCATCAGGCAAAACTCATTCAAAAATCATGCAATGCCATTCTTGGCCTCATTTCCAGTGCGTGATTTTCTAAAGCCTTGTACTAACATTTTAAAATAAGTAATATCATCACGTATCTATGACAGATCAAGCATGTGGATGCGAAGCAGACAGCGGCGATCCAACTTATTCATGTGATTGTGATATGCAAGGTCATTGTATATGCAGTCACGATTGCAAATGTAAAACTGACGTTTGTAAAGAAGCAGTCAAACAACTGTAAATCTAGTTGTTTTTATTTTATTTTTTATTTTTTAGATTATTCTTCTTCCTCAAAGCCCCATGATTTTACCAATTCTTTTTGGAACTTGTCTGATTGTTTTTCATCTAATGCAAATCCGCAATTTTTGTGAGTTGGAACGACTGTCATTCCATCAAGCTTAAACTCTACTTCGTACAAGTGAACTTTTGAGCACTCACACATTCTAAAATTTCTTAAATTTTCCTCTATATTTGCTTATTTGAATAACGTTTAACTATCCGTGACGCACAATTTTTTTGAATTGAAGACAACGTTTTTAGCTCTATCTCTAATTGCAATCTTAATTTTTGGTACTGTTCCATTACCATATGCAGCAGCACAGTTTCAAGCAGGTGGTGTTTCTCTTCCAGGTGATCCAGTATGGTACGCTGGTATAGGTCTCAAACAAGGTGATTTTTTTAGATATTCGTTGTGTCATGTAGATTACAAAGAATGTACTGAATTTGAAATGGATATTTGGATTAAAGGTGACACAAAATCTGGAACTGAAGACAAATGGCTCACCGAAGTCGTTGTTTATGATGGCAACAAAGTGATTAAGGGTGAAATGGATTTAGGAAAACTTGCACCAGAGCCATCTGGTGGCAGTGCTGATCTATCTGTTTACAGAGGTGCGTTCAAATCATCTATTGTGTGGTTATCTGCTTTTGCAAATGGATATTATGAAGGCGGTGACAAGGGACCGAAAAAATTCTCTGCTAAATCATGGGGTAAGATTGGAAATATAGGCGGCGAGCAAATAATTCCAACAGCTATTGAAAAAGTTACAGTCCCAGCTGGAACGTATGATACGGTTTTGATATCTTGGAAAACCGGTGGTGCTACAAGTAAAGTTTGGGTAGTTGATGGTTTCCCATTTCCAGTAAAAGCTCAAACATACACTCATGTCTCATCTGGTATTCCGCCACCAGAATATCGATTTACATTATTAGAGTATAAAGAAAACGTGCAACAAAATCCATTTGCCAATATAATTTCTGATGTTGATAACCCTGAATTAAAAAACTGTCCAAAAACTGACTCGCTTACTAATTCAATTAAGAGACCAACAAAAAATTTTTCTTATCAAATTCATGCTTACTATAGTCCAGAATACCCTGTACAAGGCTGTCCAATGAAATGGCAATTTAATTTCCTTAGCAAATACCATGACACCGAATTCTTGAATCAGGTACAGTATGATCTTATAGTTGTTGACGATAAATTCACACTTCCGCCGTTACGTTCTGTTGCAAAAGACCAAGGTTATGACTATCTATATTCTCCATCTGGATTATCTACTATTGATATGATAGTTCAAGAACCTCCAGGAACTGCTCATTTTGTAGTTTATGTATATGGATTAGCTCCTCAAGGAATTGTTCCATCCAATCCTTTAGATTATCTTGTAATTGATCTTCCTATTTCAGCTAAGGATGGCAATTCAGTTACTGCCCAAAATATACCATCATGGATTAAAAAGAATGCAGGATGGTGGGCAGATGGCTCAATTGATGATAACTCATTTGTTCAAGGCATACAATATTTAATCAAAGAAGGTATAATGAAAATCCCACAAACTGCTCAAGGTTCAGGAACAGGAAGTAATCAAATCCCAGACTGGATTAAAAAGAATGCAGGATGGTGGGCAGATGGCTCAATTGATGATAACTCATTTGTTCAAGGCATACAATATTTAATCAAAGAAGGTATAATGAAAATTCCACAAGCTGCTCAGGATTCAGAACCAGGAAGTTCTGAGCCAGATTCTTGGCTTGGTTAAAAACGACACCAACTTTTTCATGTCCTACATTCAAATTATTAGAGTTTGATGAAAAATTAGATGATAAAATGGTAGGTCTCTTTAGTTATCCAAAACGTCACTTAAAAAAATTAGTTAAAAATGGAGACTATTCTGAGGCACTTGAGTTTGGAAAAAGTTTGGCAGAAAAATTTTCCAATGATCCTGATTACATGTTTATGATGGGAAGCATTTATTTTATTTTAGAAGATGCAAAAAAAGCAATTACATATTTTGAAAAAGCTCTCGAGATAAAACATGATGATCTTGAGACATTGACATTAAAAACAAATGCTCATCTCTCATTACAACAAAAAGATGAAGCAATAGATTGTTGTAAAAAAATCATAAAATTAGATCCTTCCAACTACGAAGCTCATGGTCTGCTTGAAAAATTAGAATCTCTTTAAATTCTTCTTGTTTCACTTTTCATCTCATATGCATTTTCCATTAGCCAATCACAAAACTTTGTAACCTTTTCATCAAACTCTGTCCAAATATGGACTGAATGGGGAAGAATGTCTATTTTCCAATTATCTGAATATACTCTCACTCCTTCTTTATTCTCATACATGTATGCATCTTGAACTTGTATGTCTCCCAAAATTTCTTTTGCCTTTTCTTTGATCAATTCTCTATTAATTGGAAATCTTTTTCTCTCGTAATCGATAATTAAGCTAAGATCCCGTTTACCATACATATCGAATTCTTCTATTCTTCCCTCTTTTGGAAAATTTACCACTAGTTTGATATTGTATTTTTTGCCTACTTCTTTACCAATTTCAACGATTTTCGTATATGCCATGGCTGGATTTTTCTTTAACATGAAGCGAATTTGTGCTAGATTCGTTTTTAATTGCTGCTGAAGATCCAAAACTAGTTCTGAGAATATCATGATATTTGTAATATGAAATCCCATTATAATCATTAATCTTATGAACAGTATTGGTTTTTTAGACGTAAAAATAATTATCATTATTGGCATTACCAATGGATTATGATGGTATACGTGTAGATGATAGCTCAGAGAGAACAGATAACGTAAATGACTACAAAGTAACATGTATTGATTTTATCAAAGATATTTCTCATGATTATGAGGCATGGGTTGATTACTATAAACTCCCAGAAGATGAAGACAAAAAACGACGCACTGGAATTAAAGCAACTATAGAAAGAACAAACGAATGGATTGCAAAAGTTGCTCAGACAATAAAAGCAGTTGACGTTGTGATGAATGACGGAATTCAAAAGATGGCTGAATCCACAGCAGGAAAGCCATTTGAAATTGGTGTCTTTGTAAATGGAAAATCAAGCTATACTATGGCAAGTGCTGGAATTATTGATGTTAATGTAAAATCAAGTGGAAGACAAGGCAGAAAAACAAAACTTGGTTTTCACTTCAAAGATACTATATTTAGAATTGAATCAACATGTGGGGCATTCTTTGATGAAAATAACTTGCCTACTGCAGAATTTGATTTGATGGATATTCACCTTAAACTTTATGCAGAAAATGCAAAGCAACGTGATGTAATCTCATTTACTGTTACCATTAGTGAAATGGAAAATGATATGGAATTTGAACGAAGGGGTCTAACCACTATTGTTCATATAGTGTAATTTCTATTGCAACCCTTTTTTCATCTGCTCTTTTTTCTCCAGGATATTTTAATTGAGAAATTTTTCTCTCTAGTTTTTCATCTTTAACTAAATTTGCTTTACCTGTATATGTTGAATTGTTGTATTCTATGGTTACATCTGGATTTGCAATGGCATTTTTGAACCAGTCCCCATCTGGTCTGTGTCTTGAAAAATAAATTTTTTCATTATATTTTACAGCACGAAGCGTCACTGAATGACGCTTCCCTGTTTTTCTGCCCTTTGTGCTTAAAATTGCATGAAATAGGTTATCTTCACTTGTCATGAGCCAATAACTCTGTCAAGTAATTTAACCTCATTGCTAGAAATTTCTGATATTTGGTATGATAAGCAAATCTGAATAGTGTACTACATGTCAGTTAAACTAGAAAATATGCCTGAAAATATGGCTACAGCTGATGACTTTATTGGAAAAAAAGTCATAGATAGAGAAGGCATAGAGTATGGCAAAGTCAAACACATACACATTAACCAACACACTCTAATCGTTTCAGGAGTTACAATTCATCAGGGATTCAACAAGGACTATTTCCTTTCTAATGACTACATTGACAAATTTACTGAGGAAACTTTGCTACTTAGCAGACCTCCAATTAGATCAGGAATTCCCGTAGTTGACATTGATAGTCACAAAATAGGAAAAGTAAAGCGACTCCATAGAAATTCTGATACCAATGAACTTGAATCTGTTGAAATCAGTGATGGATTGATGCATTCCAAAATTATATCCAAATCAGAAATTTGGGGCGTAGGCGAAAAAGTCATTCTTAAAATGACAAAAGAAGAATACAAAAAACTAGAATAGTTTTATTTTTCAAAAATCACAATTTTTGCTATTCCTTTTTGCCACATTTTAGACAAATAGGAATCCCTTTCTCAATTGTTATCTCTACATTTGATGAGTGACATTTTTGGCAAAGTCCTTTCATATTCTGATTGCTTCAAAGGCTCTTTAAATTTTTTATGAGATAACGCTTAGCAATTTATAATTGAGATAAGCGATCAAAGTGTTGTATTCCGTAGAGACCAGATCTCTCTCAAAATCTTTTGGTACCGTAACTGCAGTAAATAATATTTCATTTGCTGTTGAATCTGGTGAGATCTTTGGATTTCTTGGACCAAACGGTGCAGGTAAAAGTACTACTATAATGATCCTTACAACA
>SCUP01000084.1 GCA_004297665.1 Nitrosarchaeum sp.
ACCTGAACTATTGCTTTACCATTTCCAACTTCAAGAACTTTACCTAATCGTCTTTCTCCTTCTTTAGTTTCAATTTCTACTAGTTCATCAAATGCTGCATTTTCAACGTCATCAACAACTACTAGTGGACCTTTGATTTCTGCAATCTTACTGTATTGAACTCCACCTTTAGCTGTCAACTTGTAACTTTCACTCCTATAATAGACTTGAATTGTTCTTTCATATCAATATCTAATTGATCAAGTTTTGATATTTCACTATCTTTGATATCCATCCTTGCTTTGAGTAATGTAGTAACTATAGGCATTGCACGAATATCAGCTAATGATGCACCTTCTTTTAGTGCCTGTTGACCTCTCCTGTTGAATTCAACTAGTAATTTTAATAATTTGTATTGTTTTTGTGGACTGCAATAAGTATCGACATCATCAAATGAATTTTGTTGTAATAGACCAATCTTTAACATTCTTGCAACTTCAAGAATTAATTTTTCTTCATCAGGTAATGCTTCTGGACCTAAGAGTCTAACAATTTCTTTTAGTGTATCTTCTCTTTGTAAAACACCATAAGCTTCACTTCTAAGAGACAACCAATCACTGTTGATATTTTCACCCCACCATTTTGCAATATCACCAAGATAACCAGAATAACTATTCATCCAGTTAATTGAAGGATAGTGTCTAGAGTAAGCAAGTTTTGCATCCAAAGCCCAGAATGTTTTGATAAATCTCATTGTGTGTGTTGTTACTGGCTCAGTAAAGTCTCCACCTGATGGAGAAACAGCACCAACCAGAGTAACTGAACCATCACGATCAGGACTTCCAATAGCTTTAACACGACCTGCTCTTTCATAAAATTCTGCTAATCTAGATGCAAGATATGATGGATAACCTTCTTCTGCTGGCATCTCTTCTAATCTTCCACTCATTTCTCTAAGTGACTCTGCCCATCTACTAGTAGAATCTGCTACAAGTACAACATCATAACCCATATCTCTGTAATATTCAGCAATTGTTACACCAGTGTAGATACTTGCTTCTCTTGCAGCTACTGGCATATTACTTGTATTTGCAACCAAAACTGTTCTATCCATAAGTGGTTTGCCACTACGTGGATCTTTAAGATGTGGAAATTCAACAAGTACTTCAGTCATTTCGTTTCCTCTTTCACCACATCCGATGTAAACTACAACTTGTGAATCAGCCCATTTTGCAATTTGATGTAGTGTAACTGTCTTTCCAGTTCCAAATGCACCTGGAATAGAACCAGTACCACCTTTTGCGATTGGGAAAAATGTATCAATAACACGTTGTCCTGTAAGAAGTGGAACTGTTGGATCATATCTGTTCTGATATGGACGTGGTTTTCTTACAGGCCATCTGTGATACATTTTAAGAGGAATTTTTTCTCCATCTTTTTCAGTAGTAGCTAGTACAGTTTCTAGATTATAATCTCCCTCACTTACCATATTTGAGATCTTTCCACCAGGATGATCCGGTGGAACCATAATAGAGTGAACAATAAGGTCAGTTTCTTGAACAGTTCCAATAACATTTCCTGCAGCAACATTATCACCATTACTAACAGTTGGCACAAAATGATATTTTTTTATCATATCTACAGGAGTGGTTGTGATACCTCTGCCGATGAATGAGCCAGAAGCTTTTGATAGTTCTTTTAATGGTCTTTGAATTCCATCGTAAATTTGTCCAATAATACCTGGACCTAATAGAACGCTAAGTGGGTTTCCTGTACCAACAACTGGTTCACCTGGTTTTAGTCCACTTGTAGATTCATAAACTTGGATAAATGCAACATCGCCTGTTAGACGAATAACTTCGCCAACTAATTTTGAGTTACCAACAACTACAGTCTCATACATTTTTGCATCAGACATTCCGTCAGCCTTAACTGCTGGACCGCTTACCCAAACAATTCTACCTTTAGCTGCCATCTCAATTACCTACCCCGAATTTTGTGGCAATTTCTTTCCTTATTAAAGGCTTCAGACGTTGAATTCTTGCATCTAGAGTATTATCAAATGTCATTGCACCGTCTTTGGATTTTACTATAACACCACCAAGACAATTAATTGTTTGAGAAGATAATTCAGCACCAGGATATTTAGATAACAAAGACTGTACTAGATCTTTATCTTTGGAATTGGTACTAACTATTACTTTAGTTGTAGATAAAATTTTAGTGGATTCATCCAATAGAGTGTTCATTAAATTAGAATAATCACCACTACGGGAGGTATTTGCAATTTGATCTAGTGCTTTTGTGAAAACTTTGTCAATTGCTATTTCTAATGTTAAAAGGTGCTTATTTCGTACCTCAAGGTCAGAGCTCCCAATAATCTGTTTTTCGATCTTGTCTGCTTCTTTTTTACCATCTGAAATAATTTTGTCAAATTCTTGTTCAAGTTTAGGAATTGAATCATCTAATGTTTGTTTAGCATCGGAAAATGAATTTCCTAGGTTTGCAAGGATTTCTTTTTCTGTTTTTTCTAGAATTTTATCAATAGATTTGGCCAGTAAAGAGTCAGTCAATATGAGGCGTAAATTAATTATAGATTTTAATGTTGTGAAGTTAATGAAATATTTTTTAGTCTTATTTGATATTAGAAGTAATTTGTGAATATCTGTTGGAATTATTGATTTACACGTAGAAAGATATTAAAATGTAGTAATAGTCTTGGAAAACGTGACTGTTGCAGAACTTCTAATTGGAAGTGTTATACTTCCAAGAATTGAATCACCAAAAGCAATATCACGTCTTGCAGAATTTGAATGGTTTCATAAATTGGATATGCAAAATGAGACTTTAACTCCTGAAATTGATGATCTTCTTCTTAGAGCACAAAAAGTACATCAATTCATTGAAGAAATAATCAAAGGATTGGGAATTCCTCTCCGGGTTGGAATAATGGAGATCCTTTTCAAAGGTACTGTATTTAAAAAGAAAAAATACGAGATTGATGAAATCGAAAATATGATTACTGATCTGGAGAAAACTCCAGATATAATTAGTAAAGCAGCAACAATGTTAGAAGAAAATGCAAATATCAATCGATCCTTAGAAGAGTACAGAACACTAAAGGATGCATTAAAAGTTGCAAACAAGTTGAATGTAGATCTAAGCAATTTTGGTCTGATGAATCATTTTTACGCCAATCTATTTGTGATTAATTCTTCTGATTATGGTGAAATTGAACGAACATTGGAGAATATACCAATTTTTAAGTATGATTTAGAATCAAAAGAAAAATTAGCTATCATAATAATATCGGATTCAGATGACTCGATAAAAATTCTCAAAGTAATGCGATCTTTTAATTCTAATCCTTTTAGCATTCCTAAAGGATTTCCGCAGATTCCAAGTGAAGCATATTCTTTAGCAGAATCAAAAATAAAAGAGCTTTCAGATAAACAGAAATCAATCTCAAAAGAAATTTCTTCCATTACACGTAAAGTTCGCGGTGAAATTTTATCAATACATGAAAATTCTTTTGTAGTAAAAGAAGTTCTTGAAACATTACGTAAGCCAGGTGGTACTAAAAATTTTGCAGTTATACAGGGATTTATTCCAAAAAAAATGGAAAAAAAATTCAAACAAATAACTAACCAATGGACATCAATAACTGAAGAAATAAAAGATCAAGAAATTTCTACAGAACCCCCAACTCATTTAGATAATCCCAGATGGGTTAAAACATTTGAAGTAATTACGGATAGTCAAGGAATTCCTAAACGAGGAGAATTTGATCCAACATGGATGATTGCACTTATGTGGCCTATCTTTTATGGATTAATGTTTGCAGATTTAGGTCATGGATCATTACTAATGGGATTAGGTCTCTTATTCAAGTTCAAGGGACAAGGAAATCTTTCAAGATGGGGAATGTTGCTGGCCATATCTGGTGGTGCAGGTGCGATTGCAGGAATTTTTCAGGGTGAAGCATTTGGTTTTCATCTAGAACACTTTGTAGTGTTTGAATCCTTGTTGCAGGAAGGAGGTCCACTTCATTCAATTGATTGGTTGATAGGTGCAATCAGTGTAGCAGAGCTAACATTTGAACAAGTAATCATGATTCTTAAAGTATCAATTTTCTTAGGAGTTGTTCATTTAGGATGGGCTTTCATTCTACGTATCCATAATTATTGGAGAACTGGTGACAAAGATACAATGATTTTTGAAGCTATTCCCAATTTATTCATGTGGTTAGGTGTATTTGCAGTAATGATGGGAGCAATAGGTTCTGGATATGATGTTATGAA
>SCUP01000085.1 GCA_004297665.1 Nitrosarchaeum sp.
CAAAGCTCTTATTTTGCTTCTCATGTATTCTAGATATGGAAATATCTGTAGCACAAATGATGCAAATAGAAAATAATGGACATCACATGGGTTTTTTAAAAAAATTTATGATGGAAAATGCTGGTGCTATAGCAGTTAAAAGACTGGCAGAAAAATTTGATACTCTTGAATCAAAGAATGTTTTGATTTTTGTTGGATTGGGAAATAATGGTGGAGATGGATTAGTTATGGCTAGACATCTTGCAGGTTATGGTTCAAAAGTTGTAGTGGTTTTACTTGGAACTCCAGATAAAATCAAAACTGAAGAAAGTCAATGGAATTGGTCACTACTGGAAAAAATGCCATCTGTTAAATTGATATCTGGCATGGATAATCTTGATTTCACTTCAGACATAATTGTGGATGGAATATTAGGAACTGGAATTTCTGGAGAAATAAGAGAACCGTATGCAAGTGCAATAAAATACATCAATGATTCAAATTGCTTTAAAATTGCCGTTGATATCCCATCTGGAGTTAATCCTGATAATGGAGAAACTGCAAATATCTTTGTACAAAGTGACATGACAGTTACGTTTCATAAAATGAAACGAGGAATGTCAAAAAGAAGAGATTTGTGTGGTGAAATATTTGTTGAAAAAATAGGGATTCCACCAGAAGCTGAAGAGGGTGTATTATGAAAGTTCATCAAATCCAAGTTGGGAATATGCAGAATTTCACATATGTTGTGGAAGACGAAGATACTAATGAAGGAATAATAATTGATCCCTCTTGGGATCTTGATCAAATTGAACAAATCATCAAACGAAATAATTTAAAAATAAAATATATCGTCAACACTCATCATCATTTTGATCACACCTTGGGAAATGAAGGAATGATAAAATCAACTAATGCAAAAATAATCCAACATGAAAAATCTGAATTAAAACATGATATTACAGTCAAAGATGGTGATGTAATTGAATTTGGGAATTCAAAACTAACTGTTTTACATACTCCTGGTCATTCTAAAGATAGCATGTGTTTAATTGGAGACGGAAAAATTTTTTCTGGTGATACGCTTTTTGTAGGAAATTGTGGACGTATAGATTTACCAGGAGGTAGCGCAAAAGAACAATATCATAGTCTTTTTGATGTTCTTTATTCATTGAATGATGATCTTGTTCTTTACTCTGGTCATAATTATGGACATTCTTTAACATCTACAATTGGACAAGAAAAAATAACTAATTTTGTCATGCAAAAGCGAACTGAACAAGAATTTGTTGACATGATGGGACAATGACCTATTTAGATGATTTTGAATTTTTTGGTAATGTAAACAAAGCTCATGATTTTCTTGACGCACTTAAATCTGGAAATTTTTTATTCTCTCTTGCAATTTCTTACACTGAAACATGTGAAATTCCAGGCATTACATTTGCTGGTGCTGATAAAGATTCAATAAAATTCACTCCTCCAGCGGATGCTGAATATCTCTACTACGGTTATTGTAAAACAATTGATAAAATTCCGATGACTCCTGATGGTAAGCCTACACCAGCATTACTTACTAAAACTGCATTAGAATCATGCAGTATCCCTCATATTGTAATTAATGCTGGAAGTAAAATTCCACCACAGCTACCTTTCATCCACACTGGTTTGATACATGGGAAAAACATTTCAGTTGAATCTGCAATGAGTGATTCCCAAGTATCTCAGGCAGTAGATTATGGAAGAATGGTAGGAAGAAGTCTTGCATCTTTGACTGATTGTTTGATAATAGGAGAAAGTATTCCTGGTGGCACAACCACTGCTCTTGCTGTATTACAAGGATTAGGATTCCAAGCTAAAGTAAGTTCTAGTATTCCAAATAATCCAGTTGAATTAAAAAATCAAATTGTTAATCTGGCATTAGGGCGACTAACTTCTGATAATCCATATCATGTAATAGCTGAAGTTGGTGATCCTATGATTGCCTTTGTAGCTGGTATGTTAAGTTCAGCATCTGAAATTACTAAAGTAATGTTAGCAGGTGGTACCCAAATGGCTGCTGTTTTAGCATTTGCCTCAAAAATTGGATTCAATGAACAAAATACTGCTATTGGAACTACTTCTTACATTTCCAATGATAACAGTGCTAATTTTACATCACTTGTTTCAGAAATTGCAGATATTCCTATCATATCTGTTAATCCTAGACTTGAAAATTCTAACTTTTCAGGACTCAAAGCATTCTCGCAGGGATTTGCAAAAGAAGGTGTTGGTGCAGGCGGTAGTATTATTGCATCTATGATAAAAACAGGAAATGACTCCACTCATTTTTTAACGTTATCTGAAAAAGAATATCATCGACTTTTTACTTCACTGTGACTGATTTAGCCAAGTTTCTTGGATAATCAGGATCAGCGTCTTTTTCAATTGCAGCATAATATGAAAGCAATTGTATTGGAATTGTTTCTGAAATAGGA
>SCUP01000086.1 GCA_004297665.1 Nitrosarchaeum sp.
TAAAAAAAGAAGCACCATTAAAACCAAGAATTCAAAATTCTCTTGTACAATTAACTAAAACTGTATCTTCTCTTGATTACAAAGTAAAAAGTTTAGATGAAAAGGATTCAAAATTATTTAATAAAATCGTATTGGCAAAAAAGAACCACGATTCAACAACTGGTAGAGTACTTGCAAACGAACTAGTAGAATTAAGAAAAAATAAAAAAATTCTAACCACTCTTAAAATGTCATTAGAACAAGTTAATCTTAGATTATCTACAGTTTCAGATGTAGGTGACGCCATGGCCTCATTAGGTCCAATAATGGCAACAATGAATGCATTGAAACCCTCTTTAGGAAGAATAATGCCTGAAGTAAGTCATGAATTTGAATCATTATTTGGTATTCTCAACGAATCAATATCTGGTTCATTTGAAGGAAGCTTTGAATCTGACGGTGTATCTAATGAAGAAACTGAAAACATACTCAAAGAGGCAGCAGCAGTTGCTGGAACTCGTGTTGGTGACAAATTCCCATCAACCCCAACTGGAATATCTTCATCTAGCTCTATCGGATTAGAATAACCGAATACTATCCAAAAATAATCTTCTTAAAATGATCTAGTATGATACATCAATTCTAATAAAATATGTGTGATAAATTCAAGATACTAGATCGGACAAACAAAAAATGTGAATACAACAATATTGTTAGATCAATATTTTGAAGTAGCAAAGTATAATAGTTCAATAAATGGTTTGAAAAAAATAATGCAAAGTTCAAAAAATTATCTAGTTGCCGTTTTAGTATTCTCATTAGCTTTAATTGGTTTTAATTCTGCATTTGCACAAGAAAATTTTATTGAAGGAATCTATGTTCCAACAGGTGATGCATTACAAGAATTTGCAGTAAGTGTTGCAGACAGTCTTCCAAAGATAATTGCAGCTGCCGTTTTGCTTATAATTGGTTTTATTGCTGGTAAACTAGTAGGTAGAGCCGCTACTAAAGCTGCAGCAAGTATTCTCCAAAAAACTAGTCAGAAAAACCAAGAACTACATGTTGCAGAGGGCGTATATGGAAAATTCAACTCTGTAAAACTCATTTCAGCCACAATTCGTTGGTTTGTTTATCTATTCTTCATAGTTGCAGCAGTTAACGCATTACAGTTTGAACAACTTTCATCTGGACTCACAAACTTGTGGCTTTGGGTTCCTAATCTCCTTGCATTCGTATTGATTATTGTAATTGGTTCTATTGTTGTCAGCTATGTCAGCAAATGGATTGAACACCAATTATTAGATCATCACATTGCTAGTCCACGAATTATCATATCTATAATCAAAGCAGTAATTTACGGCATAGTATTTGCCATCGGTTTCACACAGCTTGGTGTTGGTGATACTATAATTCCAATTCTAGTGTCTGCATTTGCATTGAGCATTGCAATTGCAGTAGGTGCATCAATTGCAGTGGGAGTGGGATTTACACTAAAAGACATGTTACCTGGTTCAATTATTGGTGCATCAACTCAACGCTCTATTCTTAAAGTAGGACAAAAAGTCAAAATTGGCGATGTTACAGGAACTATCACTGCATCCCATTTACTGCATGTCATTGTAACAAATGATAGAAATGAAAGCATTGTTATTCCAACCAAATCATTGATGAATCAATCAATTACAATTTATAACTAATTTTTCATCAAGGTAAATCATTTATCTGTTCTAGGAAATTAGTATTGCATCAAAAACTCCATTAAGGTGTATCTAGAAATATATCTGTTGAGAGGAATATCTGAACCACGAC
>SCUP01000365.1 GCA_004297665.1 Nitrosarchaeum sp.
TTTTCTTCCTTTAACAACTTTGGATGCTTCAATTAGATCCTCTAATCTAGCATTTGTACATGAACCAATAAACACTCTATCTATTTTGATTTCAGTAATTGGAGTGCCAGGTTTAAGAGCCATATATTCGAGGGCTTTTTCAGCGCCTTTCTTTTGATTTTGATCACCTTTGGAAAAATCTTCTGGGAATGGAACTGATTCAGTAACATCACAAGTCATACCAGGATTAGTACCCCAGCTTACTTGAGGGGCAATATTATCAACATGTAAAGTATAGCTTTTTACAAATTTTGCATCGCTGTCTGTTTTTAGATTATCTCTCCAATAATCAACTAGAGATTCATAATTTTTTGGAGTGTATTTTCTACCTCGAAGATACTCAAAGGTTTTCTCATCGGGGGCAATTAGACCCGCACGTGCACCTGCTTCAATAGACATGTTACAAATTGTCATTCGTTGTTCCATGGAAAGGTCGCTTATACCCTCACCTCTGTATTCGATAACAGTACCATTACCACCAGAAGTACCAATGTTTTTGATTATTGACAATATGATATCTTTTGCAGTAACAGCGTGTGGATTCTTTCGTTTACCTTCTACTCTGATTTCAAAAGGTTTTGGTTTTTCTAACCAAAGAGTTTGTGATGCTAAAACATGTTCCACTTCACTTGTTCCTATTCCAAAGGCTAATGCCCCAAATGCTCCATGTGTGGAAGTATGGCTGTCACCACAAACAATGGTACTTCCAGGTAATGTAATTCCTAATTGAGGTCCAATAACATGAACAATTCCTTGATTAGGACTGTTAATATCAAATAATTGAATTCCAAAGTCTTTACAATTTTTTTCCAGAGTTTGTATTTGAACTGCTGAAGTTTGGTCTAAAATAGGAAGAGTCCTATTATTTGTGGGAACGTTATGATCCATTGTTGCAATTGTAAGATCAGGTCTCCTTACTGGTCTATTATTCATACGAAGTCCATCAAATGCCTGAGGAGAAGTTACTTCATGAACAAGATGTCTATCAATGTAGATTAGAGATGGACTGTTTTCTTTTTCTACAACAATGTGAGCATCCCAAATTTTTTCAAAAAGTGTTTTTCCCATTTTAATCCTAGTCTGGTTTGTATTTGAATAGACCGCCAGCTTCTATTATTTTTCCGATAATTTCTGAGAAAGGTTTCATTTTGTATGTTTTATTTTTTGTAAGATTTTTGATTTCGTTGGAGCGAATGTCAATATCGATTTCATCGCCTTCAGAAATATTTGAGTATGCATCCTCTTCAATTTCTATTGGTAACAAAAATGCACCATCAACTGCATTTCTATAAAATATTCTTGCAAATGAGAGTGCAAGTACTGCCTTTATTCCAGAATGAGAAAGTGCAATTGGTGCATGTTCACGAGATGAACCACAGCCAAAATTTCTTCCAGATAAGATAAAATCACCTTCTTTTACTTTTGAGTGAAAATCAGGATCAAG
>SCUP01000352.1 GCA_004297665.1 Nitrosarchaeum sp.
ATTCAAATTCTAGTAATTCATTGGATTTGTTAGACCTCTAACGTATACGCACTGATCTGGAGATATTGCCATCTCAGTTGGACTGATTTTTCTATCTGTAAGTTTTGCTCCTGAATTTCTAACAATTGCAAATGGTTTTGATTCTGCAGCCTCACCCATTTTGTGATTTGCAATTGTTGCAAGATTATCTACAACTGCTTGGAAAGTTACCTTCAATGGATTTCCATCAAGATCTTTCTCAGCTCTCATATCTAATACTGGTTCAATCCCCGCACACGATACTGCTACCCCTGATGTTCCAATACGTGATGGCATCAATCTACTATCTACTAAAATAACTCCTATGTGGATTAAGAATTTTAAAAAAACTTTCCTTCTAATTTGTTCTGCTATGAGATACGGATTGTTTGGATATAAAATCACTTTTCCCTTTTTAGCATTTGATTTATCAATTCCTGCATTTGGAGCCATTATGTTATCTGCTGCAGTAATAACAAAGCCGGAAATCCCACCAAAAATTTTATCTGACTCTCTTAGAATTATCTCTGCAATCTCATCTTTTATTTGAAATTTCTTAGAAACCTCAGTTCCTTCTTTTGATGTCTTGACGTTGTTTAAATCAATTAATCTTCCTTGAGAATTAGAAATGTATTTTGTTGACACTACTATGACGTCTCCTTCTTGTAATCTTTCATCATTTTTGTCTAATGTCTCTAATAATGCCTCAAACACATCAAATGTGTCCTCTTTTCTTTCTGAAAATAAGGGCGATACGGTTAGAGACACAATATGCTGATGTTTTGTTTCTTTTTTATTGTTATGAAATCATACTTTTACTCTATTCATTCCCATTTCCTGACAAAAACTGTCAGGTCAACCACCCTCTTCTGAAAAGCTTTTAATCTGTAGAACTAGCTTTTTCGACTATGAATATAACTGAAAAGATACTTGCACGCGCTTCAGGGAGACAACGAGTTGTTCCTGATGATGTAATATTTGCAAATGTGGACAAAGTAATGATTCATGATGTATCTGGTCCAGGTGT
>SCUP01000087.1 GCA_004297665.1 Nitrosarchaeum sp.
ATCTGATGGCTCCAAAGTGTATGTATATTTTACAGCAGCTGATGTTGATGCAGGAAAGGCAATTGAAAATAGAATTTATCGATATGATTGGGATGGTAAAAAACTAGTAAATCCAGTATTATTAAAGACACTACCTAGTGATAATTTTTATCACAATGGTGGTGCAATGACTAGCTTTGGTGGACAGACATATGCAGTGATGGGAGATAATGGAAATTACGGCAGACTACAAAATAGAGATAATACGGGTTGGAAAAATGATACCAGTGTAATTCTCAGAATAGATCCACCAGGAGAATATTATGCAATGGGAATTAGAAACAGCTTTGGATTAACAGTAGATCCAGTAACTGGAAATCTATGGGATACTGAAAATGGAGATGATTCAAATGATGAGATTAATCTTGTGCCAGAAAATTTTAACAGTGGTTGGGTTGAGATAATGGGCATTACAAATAATCAAACTCGAATTGATTCATTGCCAAAATATGGAGATTTTGTGTACAGTAATCCAGAATTTGTATGGGAAAAACCAGTTTGTCCTACTGGAATTGCATTTAGTACATCAGAAAAATTTGCACAAACAAATAGAGTCTTTGTTGGAGATTGTAATAACGGAAATATTTATCGTCTTGAACTAAATGCAGATAGAACCGGATTTGTTTTTAATTCACCATATCTTCAAGACAATACACTAAACATTGATGAATCAAATGAAGAGATTTTGTTTGGAGTTAACTTTGGTGCAATTACAGATGTTGAAGAAGGACCAGATGGATTTTTGTATATTGTATCACTATCTAATGGAAAAATATACAGAATACTTCCAAAGGAATTTGCACAGAGTGTACCTGAATCAAAAGGTGGCGGTTGTTTGATAGCTACTGCAACATATGGCTCTGAGCTTGCACCACAAGTGCAACAACTACGAGAGATTAGAGATAGTAAATTGTTACAAACAGAATCAGGATCTAGTTTTATGAGTTCATTTAATTCATTTTATTACTCATTTAGTCCCATAATAGCTGATTATGAGAGAGAAAATCCAGTGTTCAAGGAAACGGTAAAGATTATGATAACTCCTTTGATTAGTTCACTTTCAATTCTAAACTATGTGGATATAGATTCAGAAGAATCGGTGTTAGGATATGGGATTACTTTGATTATACTAAATCTAGGAATGTATTTTGTAGCACCGGTTGTTGTAATTCATGCCATTAGAAAGAAATTCTAAACTCTTTTTCTTTGAATTGCGTTAAGATTTTCATTAGAAAATGAATAAAAACACATCTCTGAGATGTAATGGAAGGGCCGGTGGTTTAGTGGTATAATGCCTCGTTCGCAACGAGGATGTCGGGGGTTCAATTCCCCCCCGGTCCATTAATAATTTTCCCAGAAACTATTATACATAAACAGAGATTACAAATTTTCATGAAGGTTTTTGATGGAAAAAAAGCTGCGCAAGAATACATGTCAAAGCACACCCTTGCGTTTTCTACTCCAGAATTAACTCTGATGAGATTTGCATTTTGGTTAGGAGATACGGTTCCAGATCCTCAAAACAAAGACAATACACTTCCAAGAATGCTGACATTTATGGTAGAGCAAGACTTTGCACCAATTTTAATTGATGATGACAAATACGAGCCATCAGGTGCTGTCAAAAGTTCAAATGTTTATGGAAATGCATTTTCAGAAGCTAGTTCTGATGGAAAGTTTTGTTCTGAATGTGGTACCACATTATCAAAGACAGCAAAGTTCTGTCCTGAATGTGGTACAACACAGGATTAAAATTTTATGCTCTAGTGCCACATTTTGTGCAAAACTTTGCATTGGGTCTTAGTGATGCACCACATGATGTGCATCCACCAGATGGAATATTTCTTCTTGGCATTAATGCCGGATCAGGTGAGGGCAAAGTCCCAACATCACCAAATGCTTGTTGTGCAGATACAATACCTGGAGGACCACCAACTGGATTTTGTGCAGTGCCAGATCTTGGCATTCCCATTCCAGCCATCATTCCAGGTTGTCCCATTCCTGGCATTAATCCCGGAGATTGAGTATTGCCTGACCCTGTACCGCGAGATTTTTTCAGCTCAAAGATAACTTTGATTGCTAAAAATTCCAATGCAGAATAAGCTACAACATAATCGCCTAGTTTTTGAAAGAATTCTTTGTCACTTAGTAGACCTTTTTTGTACATGTTATTGGTATCAAGAAACGATTCATAGTATCCTTGAGAATCATCAAACAAACTTTGCAGTTTGTCAAATAGCATGTTTAGTGTATCTACTTCACCAAATGACATACCCATGCTTTACTTTTGGAATATTAATTACTTTAGGATCATTTTGGCGACAATATTGATTTATCATACACCTGATTTCTTAGGTAAAACTAATTCACAATAGACAAAATTTCTAATTCATTATTGGAATTAAAGAAATTTACACTGTTTTCCTTCTAAGAATTCATGATTTATGTTCAAAAATCTGACGCTTGTCATAATATGTAAAATCAAGTTTTATTTGGAATTAGGTGTACAATAGGTTCAAACTTTTTAACACAAATTTCAGCTTCACGTATTGTGCTTTTATAGTATCTACTTTTTGCGCGATTAATCAATTCAATTTTTTCTACATATACCAACCCAAGTGTTTCTAGTGTGTGTAGTTTCTTGTAAACAGTACTTAGAGGTATTTGATTGTCATGAGAAATTTGAGAAGGTAATTTTGAGTGTTTTATAATAGAAAATAAAATTAATCTGGATTCTAAATTAGATAATTCTTTTAGAATCATTTGATCAACGTTATATTTTCTTAATTCTAAAGGGGTATGATTAGGCACTAATTTCTGTTCTAGAATCACATGTTAATGTAATATTATAAAATTCTATATTCATAGAATTAACAAATAGAATCACAGTCAAATTTAAAGTAAAAGACATATTTCAGGATTTGTGAGTCTAATTACAATAAAAATTTGCAATAATTATGGTAATGCTTATCCACATATTTTAAAAAAATCCAACTCTCGTCTTAAATTTAATAAAAAATTATTATGACATGTCGAGGAATTTGTGAGAGACACCGTGCTGAAAAAAACAGATACGCTGACAATACTAAAAGATGTACATCATGTAATGTGTATTTGTCATATGATGGAATAAAATGTCCCTGTTGCAGTACACAATTACGTTCTAAGCGAAAATCAAAATTTCACAATATACAGTAAAAACAAATATTGAAAATAGGTTATACCCTGAGAGATATTTTAGATCTTGTGGTAAATCCAATTATGCTGATTATGGCAACAGCAAGAATTATCATTGTAATGGTGCCAAATTCTGGAACCACCTTCTTTGCTTGAGCCAAATCACTTAAAATCATGTCAATCTGTGCATCCACTTTGTCAGTAGATTCATTGGATTTTATCATGTCTCGAAGATTTTCGCGCATATCAATCTCTATCTTGAGCACTAACTCAGAGTCAACTTCGCCCAACGGGCCTTCAACAAATTCATAATTATCCAAATATGCTTCAGTGACTAGATCAAAAGCCATCTGAGTATTACCGCTTCTATAAGCTGTTTTAGCTTCATTTAACAATCGTTCTATCTCATCAAAGTACTCCAAAATATCAATTTGTGTTTCACCACCAGAAAGATCTTGTAATGTAGCAATATTGGTTAGACTAGTTCCAACTAGAATGCTTATTTCATTTGTACTGCCTTTTGCAGTAATGATCTCATTCATATCTACAAGATTTTTTTCCAATGATGTTGCATCAGAATTGGACAAGTCCATTAATGCAATCTTGTTATTATTGAAAATTTCAGTTGCTTTTGTTAAAAACACAACAGTTTCATCATATTCTACTTGATTAGTAATTTTA
>SCUP01000088.1 GCA_004297665.1 Nitrosarchaeum sp.
CCTATCAGACCAGTTTTTGAATAAGGAAATATTGCAAGTTTGAACATCTCCCATTTAGTTGCACCAAGCATGTAAGCTGCCTCTTTTTGTTGTTGAGGAACAGCTTTCATTATTTCACGTGAAACTGCAGAAACAGTTGGAATAATCATAATTGCAAGAATAACGCTTGCAGTTAGAATATCCAATCCATATGGATTGCCAGAAAATAACCAGATATTATCACCAAATGCATTATGTAATGGAGTTTCAAACCAATCTCGAAAGTATATTCTAAAAACAAAGAGCCCCCATAGACCATAAATAACACTTGGAACAGCAGCTAAAAGTTCTACCAAAAATCCCAGAGGTGCACCAATTTTTGGAGGAGCATCTGAGATAAACATTGCAATTCCTATGCTTAGCGGAACGCCAATCATCATTGCAATTGCAGATGTGGTCAAAGTACCCAAAATGTAAGGTAAGGCACCAAATGATTCTCTATCTTCGACTGCATTCCAATCAGTTTTTGTGATAAATGATAGTCCTTCTTCTTCCCAAATAGGATATGATTCGGACATCAGCTGAAATGCAATTAATACAACTATCACCAAGACATATGTTCCGGCAACTGTAGTCCCAATCTTGAATACTTTATCTGAAATTATCCTTTTTTTTAAATTCAGATTTGTTTTATCCACAGTTTTTTGGTGTAAAAATAGAATATCTAATATTTCACCATACTTTATGATGTGATCATGATTCTATATAGATCGTCAACTATATTGTAATTAAGAAATTTTTAGTATCATAGATCGATTGGAAATCATTGAAAAAACCAAACAGACAAGAAGAATGCAGCTTAGTGGAGGTTCAACTTACATCATATCGTTACCAAAAGACTGGATTGAGGAATTAAAAATTAAAGTTGGAGAAAACATAACTATTGTAAAAAATTCAAATCAATCACTGACTTTATTTCCAAGAGAACAAAATGATGAGGGGAAAACTACAGCGATCATATATTCCAGTCAAAAAGATTCTGGAGATTCAGTTAAACGAAAAATTATTGCGTCATATCTTGCAGGATATAAAATAATTCAGATAAAAACAAAGGGAATGAAAATTCCTTCAGAGCATTCTAGGAGTGTAAGAGAATTGGTTCGTACATCTATGATAGGTACAGAAATTGTAGAATCCAGCTCAGAGACAATGACTATTCAAATTCTAACTAGGTTGCCAGAACTATCATTTGAAACGGCATTAAAAAGAATGTATTTGATGGCAACTAACATGATAAAAGAATCAATAGAAGCATTGGAAGAAGTAGATACTTCTCACGCAGAGGGAGTTGTCAACATGGATGATGAGGTGGACAGATTTGGACTTTACATGAGACGAAATCTAGTTTTGGCAGTTGGAAATGAAAACATACTCCAAGACATGGGATTGAAAAGACCATCAGACTGCCTTGAATATAGAACAATAGTGAGTAAAATAGAAAGAATAGGAGATCATGCAAGTCTAATTGCTAAAAGAATCAAATTCATAGAAGAGAGCATAGAACCAAAAATTATAAATAAAATTAAAAAATTATCTGAAAAATCACTAGAAGTTTTTGAAGAATCAATTACTGCTATTCAGAATCATGATTTTCAAAAGGCTGAAAATGTTGCAGAGAAAGTAGGTAAAGTGATTGAAGAAGAAAAAGAGATCATGTCAAAGATTAAAGAAAATGAAAAAAATTCTACAATAATCAGATTTGTGTTAGAAGACTTGAGAAGGATTGCGGAGTATTCAAGTGATATTGCTGAAGTTGCAATCGATGAAAATATTCGCAACATTGTCTCTGAAGAATAAAATACACATAGAATATTTTTATTAAAAAATAAAAAAAGGAATGAGGGTTATGGTTTTGTAGTAAAACCGAATTCCCATTTGTCGGTAGGCTTTAGATCACTTGAAGTGATTGTTTTTGCTTTTTCAACATGATTCAGTTGATCCATA
>SCUP01000089.1 GCA_004297665.1 Nitrosarchaeum sp.
TTATTGGAGAACTGGTGACAAAGATACAATGATTTTTGAAGCTATTCCCAATTTATTCATGTGGTTAGGTGTATTTGCAGTAATGATGGGAGCAATAGGTTCTGGATATGATGTTATGAATATGTATTCTAGAATTCATACAGAGGCGGTTCCATGGATTACTGTAATTGTTGGAGATTGGGCAGTTGTTTGGTTGGTTGTAAGAATTGCAGTGATTGTAGTAATTGCATCTATGGTAATGATGATAATTGGTGGACTAAAACATAACAAAAAACATCCAGATGCTGGAGGAGATATGGTAAGTGTGATAATGGAAGTTTTCCTTGGAAAATCAATTGAATGTTTGGCACATACTATCAGTTATGCTCGAATAGGAATTATGCTACTAGTCCATGCAGCATTATTACTTACTGTTAACAAAGCCTACGAATCTATGGGTGGAATTGATTCCCCAACTGCACTTGTACTTATTGTAGGTGGACAAATAGGAATTATGATGATTGAAGGTTTGATTGTTTACATTCAATCTCTCAGACTTCACCTTTATGAATTCTTTACAAAATGGTATTATGGAGGCTCACAGCCATTCAAACAACTAGTTCCAGAGATGGTCTATAATTCATTTTCATGGAAGAATAAAAAATAACAAAATTTCTACAGGTTAACAAATAATACCAAGTGTAAATTAGACTGAACATGTCAAAAGAATTTGTAATAACACTTGTTCCAGCACTTATTATGCTTGGATTTGCAATTTTTGCAATAATAAAAATTAGCTCTTAGTTTTTTCTAGTTTTATGCAGTTAATTCAATCATAGTTTAAAATATAAAATTAATTACTTTCTATGGGTAGATCTAATTTATTTCCCCATTCTCCCCACGAGCCTAGATATACACGCACGTTTTCAAAACCAAGTTTTTTCAATACAAGAAAGGTATTAGCAGCACGATATGCTCCTTGGCAATAAGTTATAATTTCAGAGTTTTTCGGGATATCATATAATTTTGATAATTCCTCATCATTTTTGAAAGTTCCGTCTTCATTAAGATTGAGATTCCAATCTATGTTTGTAGCGTGTGGAATATGACCTGCTTGAGCTGCTCGGATTATATTTCCATTGAACTCACCTTGTGATCTTGCATCAAGTATTTTGAGATGATCAAGATTGTCATCTAGATATTCAAATCCAGAAATTATTTTTGGATTAATTTTTCCAGAAAATTTAGCAGGTTTGAAACCATTTGCTTTTGTTTCTAGTGGAAGATTTTCTTGTTTCCATTTTTTCATTCCTCCATCTAATATAGATACATCTGGATGTGAAAAATACATCAACATCCAAACACCTCTTGCAGCTAGCATGCCAGAGATCTCATCATAAAATACAACTTTTTTTTCTGGAGTAATTCCAACAAATGAAAAAAGCATTTCAGTTTGTCTGTTAAAATTTTCAATTCCTTCCTTAGTTGTATCAATCCAATGAAATGCAAACAGATCGAGATTTACAGCTCCTGGAATATGATCTTCTGAGTATTCCTTGAAAGAACGTGTATCAATTATTACAATATTGGAGTCATTTAGGATTGAATTGAGATTTGTTGTAGAAATTATCATAATCTAAGAAAATATAACAGATGTAAATTTATTTGGTTTGAATAATAAAAAGAAAAGAAAAGGATTTTTCCTTATTCGTTGACGTATGCTCTTTCTCCGTGCTGTGCCAAATCAAGACCAATCTCCTCTTCTTTAGGAGTGACCCTGATTCCACCTGGCCAAACGGCATCCATTATTTTGAGGATTACAATGCTAACACCAAATGCATAGCCTACTGATATAGCTGCGCCGATGATGTTGATTGCTTGCTGTTCCATTCCTTCTGCAGTACCAGTCCATGCACCAATACCTACACCGGTATCCCAAATGTGTGGACTAGCTAATGTACCAGTCAAAATTGCACCTGTGAGACCACCCATTCCGTGTACTCCCCATACATCTAATGCGTCATCCCATTTACGTGCGTTCTTGAATGATACACATCCATAACAAATTGTTCCAGCTGCAATTCCGATTATAATCGAAGCCATTGGACCAACAAACCCTGAAGCTGGAGTGATTGCGACCAATCCTGCTACTGCACCTGATGCAGCTCCTACAATACTTGGTTTTCCTGTATGTGCCCATGACATCAAGACCCAAGTGATAGCAGCCATACCAGTTGCTGTGTTTGTAACAACCCATGCGCTTACAGTGACGCCGTCTACCATTACTTGACTTCCTGCGTTAAAACCGAACCATCCAAACCAA
>SCUP01000090.1 GCA_004297665.1 Nitrosarchaeum sp.
GTATACTTGATCTTAAGGTTTAAGGACAGTTAGAATTCGTTATTTCTTGTGCGTTTAGGTACAAGATCTTCAAATGACTTTATGCAATTATTGAATAACAAAAATGAAATTATTCAGCAGTCATTTCTTGCAAAAATAATAGATCTTACCAAATCAATAAGTATCAAGGTGATGTTAGGTGATGCAACAATTACTGAGCAAAAAACTTTTGATCCTGCGCTTGTAAATGATTTTTATCAAACAATCATTAAAAATTTGAAAGGTTGGTCAGTTCAAGAAGTTTCAATTTCAAATAACGAAGACATTAGAAGAATTTTTACCAAATTTGAGATCAGGGAAGGAAATTATCTTATTTCAGGACATATGTCATTGCAATACCACGTATTGTTATACTACAAACCAGATCAACGTGTCATACAATTGCAAAAAGAATTATCAGAGATAATTGATTTGACAAAAAACAAAGAACAACAAATGTCCGATAACAGTGATCAGTTTGTGTTAAACAAATTAAAAGACAAGGGATACAAAGACTTTGATCATCAGAAATTATTTGAAATATTTTATGAAAACGATGAATTTAGAGAAAAAATATACAAAGAGATTGGAAAAGATATCGAAGTTGATTTCCAGGATTTATCAAATAAAAAAACAAAACTAATCAAGGAATTAGACAATATGTTAGTTGAGACATATCAAACCAGTCCTGTACTAATAGATGATACCAGATTGATAACAGGTGAGGAAGGATGTTTGTGTACATTTGATATTGAGTTTATTAGACATAAAACAAAAGAGGGCCTCTTTGATCCTCGAAAAATCCCGGAATCTATAAAAGAAAACATCATCAAACGCTTAGACGAATTTTCTAAATTACTAACACCATAGTATTTGAAATCATCTTAAAACAATAAAGCCTCAGGTTTAGCCAATACCAATATTCAAAGAATTTAATCCATGGTTGTATGTTTTGATGACTGTTTTGGTTGGGGTTTCGCACAAATTGTGCATAAAAGGCGATGAAAAATCTAAATTTGAAATGGAAGAAGTCAAATATCTCTATTATCTAGCAGAATTTCTAATGAATCCCACTTATAGTGAAATACAAAATGCAAACTCTATGCGAGGAAACGAGGTAAAAAAAACACCATTGGTTTATTCACCGACTTTTAGTGATCTCACAGGTTCAGAAATTTATCTAAAGGCAGAATTTCAACAAAAAACGGGGTCATTTAAAATGCGTGGTGCATATTACAAAATAAAATTATTATCTAGTAATGAAAAAAAACACGGAGTAGTTGCAGCATCTGCGGGCAATCATGCACAAGGCGTTGCATTTGCATCATCATTAGAAAAAATACCGTGTACAATTGTTATGCCAAAAAACGCATCACCATCAAAGGTGTCTGCCACCAAAGGTTATGGTGCAAATGTAATTTTAGAGGGAATAAATTATGATGAATCATCTGCAAAAGCAAAAGAAATTGCACAAGAAACTGGTGCCACAATGATACATGCATTTGATGATCCACAAATCATAGCGGCACAAGGTGTAATAGGATTAGAAATATTAGAAGATCTCCCAAATGTAGATGAAATCTATGTTCCAATTGGAGGAGGTGGATTGGCTGCAGGAGTTTTAATTGCAATAAAAGAAAAAAACCCAAACATCAAAGTAATCGGTGTTCAATCAAGATCATTTCCATCAATGTATGAATCAGTTAAGACCGGTTCTTTAACATCATGTGGTGGCGCAAGAACCATCGCAGACGGAATATCTGTGAAAATACCAGGACAGATAACATTTTCAATAATTAAAGAATTAATTGATGAGATAGTACTAGTTGATGATTCAGAAATTATCAAAGCAATGTTTTTGTTAATGGAGAGAATGAAATTTGTAGTTGAACCTGCAGGTGTTGTAGGTTTGGCTTATTTGATTTCAGCAAAACCCTCGCCTGGAAAGAAAGTTGTCGCAATCTTAACAGGAGGCAATGTAGACATGTATCTTTTAGGACAAATAGTAGACAAAGGCTTGGCTACAATGGGGCGTTTACTGAAATTATCGATTTTGTTACCTGATAGACCTGGTGCCTTTAAGGAGATAGTAGATGAAATTAGTGCAGCTAATGCAAATATTGTGGAAGTAGTTCATGATAGGTTAAGTTCAAACATTAGCGCAGGTTCTGCAGGAGTCACCCTAAGCTTAGAAACACAGGGAAAAGAACAGGCAGATAAACTAATTGAGACATTGCAAAAGAAAAACATTCAATTTAGTTTAATGACATAAATTTATTTGAATTTTTTTTTAACAAATTTACTAAGACCTTGTTTTTTTAATTCTTCAGATTCTTTGAGTACTGAATCATGTTGAACTGATTTATGTTGTCTTAATTTATTTTTTAGTTCTGGAAATTCATTTGCCAAAATTTTCATTGCGTATATTCCGGCATTACCTGCTTTGTTTATCCCAACTGCTACAACAGGTGAACCTGATGGCATCTCTGAGATAGAGAGAAGTGAATCCAATCCTCCAAAAGAAGAAAATTTCGAATTGTCTGTTTTTTTAGATTGTTTATCATTGTATACCATAATTGGAACCCCTATCACGGGAATTACTGTATGTGATGCAATCATCCCTGGAAGATGTGCAGCTCCTCCAGCACCTGCAATTATTATTTTAAATCCCATTTTTTCTGCATGTTTTGCATATTCATCCAATCTAGTAGGCGTTCTATGTGCCGATACAATCTGATCCTCGTGTTTTATCTTAAATTTATCCAGGATTTCAGCAGCATCTTTCATTATTCTACTATCAGAGCTTGAACCCATAATGATTCCAACCAAAGGTTTCTTTGTATAACTCACAACAATAGAAAAATAAAGCAAGTTATTATCTATAATGGCTAAAATCATGTTCCTCAAAGGTTGAATCTACATTGAAAAAAGCAATCAAGTTACAAAAATTAGCATTAGATATTTTTAATCGTCAATCAGGAAAATGATATGAGCATGATACTTGGGATAATAGGCGGCGGACAACTTGGAATGATGATAACAGAGGCAGCCAAGAAGATGCCTGAGCATATTTCAAAAGTCATAGTTTTAGATCCTGTAAAAAATTGTTCTGCATCACAGGTAGGCGCAGAGCAAATAATTGCAGATTTTAAAGATAAAAACGCCATAATCGAGCTAGCCAAAAGATCTGATATCATTACATATGAGATAGAATCTGGCGACAGTGAAGTATTAAAAATAGTTGAAAAAGATGCAGAAATCAATCCATCACCAGAAACACTAAAAATAATTCAAGACAAATTTTTACAAAAATCATTTTTAATGCAAAATAATATTCCGGTTCCAGAATTTATCCCAGTAGAATCTATTTCGGATTTGGAGCAAGGATTGAGAAAATTTGGTTATCCATCACTACTCAAAGCTAGACGTGATGCATATGATGGACGAGGTAATTTTAAAATAGATTCATCAAAACAAATTCAAAAAGCATTTGATTATTTTAATGAAAAAAATTTGATGCTTGAGAAATTCATACCATTTAAAATGGAAGTGTCAGTTATTGCTGCAAGAAACACAAAAGGGCAAATTAAGACATTTCCTCTTGTAGAAAACATTCATGAAGACAATATTCTTCGCCAAACAATAGCTCCTGCAAGAGTATCTGAAAAAATTGCAAAAAAAGCAGAAGAGATTGCCAAAACTACAATGAGTGTTCTAAAGGGTGCAGGCATATTTGGAATAGAGATGTTTATTACAGAAAATGATGAAATCATAATAAATGAAATTGCACCAAGAGTGCACAATTCTGGTCACCATACATTACAATCAAGTGAGACATCTCAATTTGAGCAACATCTCAGAGCAATTTTAGGTTTAGAATTAGGAGATACTTCTCTTTTACACCCAACTATAATGTACAATATTTTAGGTCCAAAAAATTTCGAGGGAGAATACAAGCCAATAATATTATCTGAGCAAAATGTTTTTCTTAAAATGTATGGCAAAAAAATTTCAAAACCATCAAGAAAACTAGGACATTTCAATTTGGTAGCAAAACAAGGTGAAACAATAGATCATCTATTAAAAAAATTAGAATCACTCAAAGACAAAGTATCCATAAATCCAGCATAAAGAACAAACTTGCCATAATAGGTTTATTAAATATCAATAAAGAAATCCAAGCATGTCAGTTTCAATCCCACATGTAATTTCAGGGATTTCCATAATTTTACTAGTCATTTATGGTGCAGATGTCATTGTAGGTGGTGGTGGAGCAGGAGATGGATTCTTGCCCTTTGATGCTATGACACGCGGAATAGCATTTGGTTTTCCACCAATTATTTTATCAATAATTGCATTTTTCATATCAAAAAAACCGCCATACAAAGGATTAGGAATAATGTTGATAGTGACAGGAATTTTAATAATTATTGGAGGAATAATGTCTGTAACTAGCTCCACGGAGACAGAAAATTCCACAAGAATGATGGGAGAGGGAGGAAGTCTCATTATAATTGGAGGAATAATTGCAGCATTAGGTGCAATAAAGATAAAAAAATCTCGAACTAGTGTATCTTAGAATGCCAACTTGTGCAAAATGCAATAATGAAGTATCAAAAGTTTATGATTGTGATCATACAAATGATCAAGAATACTGTACTGAATGTTATACAGAATTACATTATTATTTAACGGAAGAAAAATAATTTGAGTGAAATAGACGCATTTATTCAATGGATTGTCTCACTAGTGTCTCAGAAT
>SCUP01000009.1 GCA_004297665.1 Nitrosarchaeum sp.
AGATCCAGAACAATCCCACTAACAGAGAACCTCGGCATGACTGACGCCGTCTCTGCAACAAAATCAACTACAATCCCACTAACAGAGAACCTCGGCATGACTGACGCAGTATCAGCTACTAAAACAAAGACCATCTCACTAACAGAGAACCTCGGCATGACTGACGCAATTCAAATCAATACTTCCACAACCATTTCTCTAACAGAAAGATTAGGAATGACTGACGCAGTATCAGCTACTGTCACCAAGACCATCTCACTAACAGAGAACCTCGGCATGACTGACGCAGTATCAGCTACTAAAACAAAGACCATCTCACTAACAGAGAACCTCGGCATGACTGACGCCGTCTCTGCAACAAAATCAACTACAATCCCACTAACAGAAAAACTTGGTTTACAACAAGCTGGATTTTCACACGCTCTTTTAGTTAGTGGAACTACTGTCATAACACCAACCCCTGACTCTACTTTTGTTTCAGTAACTACTTCTAATTCCAAGATTGAAGCTCCGTCTGCAGGATTCACTGGATCTAGTATGACAATCAATGTTAGCAATGTTACTAACGCAGTTCTTGACTTTAACTCAGGTAGTACAGTAACTCTAACAAAGCCTATGATAATCAACAATGACTTCCATGATAATAACACACCTGATGTTGAAACAACAATTTATGCAAATACCCAATTATCTGGAACTGGTTGGGATAGTAACTTCAAAATCATTGCTACTGATACAGTTACAGTACCAACCAGCACAACTACGACAGGTTCTACAACTAGTACTACCACATATACAAATGCAATTGGAGTTGAACTAGGATCTGCCTCAACTACCATTAATCTTTCAAAACCACTACGTGTTGAATTCAAGAATGGAGCTAATCTATATGATACAGGATTTGTAAAATCATTTGATGGAACTACACAAATAGTTACCACAACATGTACTGCAGATGATGTTGATAATACAGGACTTGCAGCTGGAGCAGCATGCATCATTGATGGTCCAACTGACTTTGTACTGTGGACTAGGCATCTCTCTACTGCAGGAGCAGCAAAGAGCTCTACCACCTCTACCACCTCTACCACCTCTACCACCTCCGGTGGTGCAGGCGGAAATGGTCATGGCGCAACAGGTGTAGGTGGTACAAGTACTGGTGCAGGTGGATTTGGTGGAATCTTGGGTACTCTATTAACAATAAACGAGATTACCTATGACAGATGTGAAGAAAATATTGCTACAATTCTAGTCTCTAGCGATGCTGACAAGGCTCCATCTGTAACTGTTCACACATCAAGATCAGGATCGGTTTTAGCCAAACTAGCAGACACCCAACCATATGAGCAATCAAACAAGATTACAAAACTTGACAAATATCTCTATGAAATCCCAATTACTTCTGATGAGACATTTTTAATGGTAGTTGTTACTGAAGAAAAAGGAGTATCCAAAAACACTGTTCAATCAGCAATTCATCTCACATCATGTGAAGGAGCAACAATAATCAGTAAAGTACCAGAAGAACAATATGAAGAAATTGTATCATCTGCACCAAAAATATTTGATGTTAAATTCCAAATTGAAAATGGCACTCAACATAGATCAGATACTGAATCTGAATTCTCTTATGTAGATAACCAAGACTTGAGTGTTTCTGCAGTTGTAGATGCACAAATACCATTGCAAAGAAGTGAACTCAGAGTAATTACCATGGGACAACCACAAGAAGAATACATTGCAATCAAAATGGATGTAGAGTCACTACCAATTTCAAACTCTACCTATGTAATTAGCGCAACAATCCCATCATATTTGATGCAGGAACCTGCAATCTCATATTGGATTCATATCATTGATGAGAATCAAAATGAAGCAGAGTCCAAACAATACAACATTGGAGTAAAACCAATCTCTATTGGCGATATTTCATTTGAGATGGATATTGCAACCATAAAAGAAAGTGGTTCACTAGTTAGACCACAATTATTTGTAGATAACAACGATTTACCATCATATGGTATAGTATCTCTACTTGTAAATGGAGAGATCATATCCAAGAAATCACAGTTATTCACAACTGGAGAAACAATCGTTAATCTTGAGTGGAAATCGCCACACGTAGATGAGCACATTATCTATGATGTAATAGCAAACGTTGATTTGTATGACAAATCAATTTCTACCCAGTCTGCTAAACTACACATTTATCCAAAAACAATAACCATGTTAGCCTCAGAAATAAAATCACTAGAATCTATTACAGAAAATGATACGATATTGGCAGACCCAGCATTAATTTATGCATCAAATTCTGTTGATCAAAACTTGAGATTCCATGTGACAGCTCCAAATGGTCAGTGTATAATTGGTGTATCAGAAGAATGTGCAATACATGACAGTACTACAAACCAACGTGGTGGATTGGCAAGTATTGAATATGAAGATCAAATAATTAGAGTAAGATATACTGGTCCAGATAGTCCACTTGAAAGATTCTCAATTACATCAGTTGATCCACTAGTAGATAATTGGATTGTATCCCTAGAAACATCAGATGGAGTTATTCCTCAAGCCCAAGCAATGAAAGATATGCCTATCAAAGTAAAGTATAGAACACATTCAGAAACAATTACTGTTTATTCTGAATAATCTAATATTTTTCAAAACTATGGATATGCAGTAAATTCAGAAAGAATAGAATCAATCTCTGAAATTTTGATTCTGTTTTGCTCCATTGAATCTCTTTTACGCAATGTTACTGTTTGATCTTCCAAAGTTTGATAATCAACAGTAATAGCAAATGGTGCACCTATCTCATCTAGTCTTCTGTATCTTCTTCCTATTGCACCGGAATGATCCAAAAATACATCGTATTTTCTTTTGATTGAAAGATATATCTCATCTGTCTTTTCTTTTAACCCATCTTTTTTTATCAATGAAAGAACACCAATATGTATGGGAGCCAAATATGGCTTTAGAGATAATACAGTTCTTTCATTTTCCTTATCATCATAAAGTGAATGCTCTAAGATTGTGTAAAGACTACGATCAATTCCCATTGAAATCTCAAAAACATGAGGCAAAACTTTTTCCTCATTATCCATTACTTCAAATTTCTCTTTACTTTTCTTGGCATGACTAGATAAATCATAGTCTGATCTGTAATTGCATGCAACTAGCTCAAGCCAACCTATTGTAGTTTCAACTTCAAAATCAAACGCAACTTGAGCATAGAATGCCTTTTCCTTATCCCCTAGTTTTCTGAATCTACTTTTTGTTACATCTATTCCTGTCTTCTCATAAAATTCGATTAATATTGCTAAATAATATGCCACAAACTTGTTTGGAATTATGTTTGATTCTACTGCTTCTTTACATGTCATCACTTGAAGTTTAGAATCAACCTGAATTCTAAGTATAGTATCTGTAATTTCAGAAAACTTTTCCATATTATCTAATTTTGTTGGATTACAAAACACTTCAATCTCTGCTTGATAAAATTCTCTTAAACGAAGTAGACTCTGCCTTGGTGATATCTCATTTCTAAAACTTTTGCCAACTTGGGCAATTCCAAGTGGCAGCTTACCTCTCATAGTCTTAAACAGTCTTGGAAAATCAACAAAGATAGACTGACATGTCTCAGGTCTAAGATATGCAGGTTCCTCATCTGGACCAATTTCTACTTTGAACATCATGTTAAATTTTTTGGCATTTTCAAAACCTCCCTTGCATTTTGGGCACTTGATATTGTTTTGCAAAATAGCCTTATCAAATTCCTCCAAATCTGCACTTTCAGGAATTTCTATTTTTGAGATTTCAGAAATAGTTCTGTCTGCTCTAAAAGTTGACTTGCATTTTGTACATTTTATTATTGGATCTGCAAAATTTCCCAAGTGACCAGATGCCTCAAATACAGATTTTGACATTATCTGTGAGCCATCAATTTCCATCATGCCGTCTCTTCTGATTAGTTCTCTGCGCCATAATTCCAGAAATTTATTTTTCAAACTTACACCAGAAGGCCCATATTCCCAAAAACCTGCTTGTGCATCAGCATAAACCTCACAGCTAGGAAAGTAAAATCCACGCTCAAGTGCTAATTTCATTACGTCTTCATAATTCATTATACTAATTCACCAATGATGAAATAAATTCCTACGCCAACTCCTTTACTTTTCTTATATTTTCAAAGTCATCTCTAATATTATCAATTGGAGTTTCTAAAATTATTGGAATCTTTTTCTTATTCGCAGTTTTTATTACTTCAGATAATCCATTTTCTCCAATGTTTCCCAATCCAATATGGTAGTGTCTATCAAGATTGCAGCCAATCTCTCCCTTGGCATCATTAAGGTGTAAAATCTTCAAATTCTCAAATCCTACTGTATCATTAAATTTTACAAAAGTATCTCTGACTGATTTTTCTGTTCTTAGATCATATCCAGAAACAAATGCATGACATGTATCAAGACAAACACCAAATTTTTTTGTAGGCTTTAACTGATTAAAAATCTCTGCCAACTGCTCAAAATTTGCACCAACAGAATTTTTTTGCCCGGCAGTATTTTCTAGTAAAATCATTACATCATTTTTTGTTTGTCCTGCTTTGTTTAGTCCTTTAACTAGTTGTTTGATTCCTGCTTCTTCACCTGTCCCTAAATGGCTGCCAAGATGTGTAACCAAATATGGAATACCTAACTTTCCACATCTATCAACTTCATTAATCAGTGTATTTACTGATTTTTCAAACCCGTCTTCTTTTGGAGTGGATAGATTTGGCAAATATGGCATATGGGCACATGTTGCAAATCTATCTATCTTACTTGTTTTTAATTTCCCTCTGAAATTTGCAATATCATTATCTAAAAGATCTTTTGCATGCCATCCTCTTGGATTTCTAGTAAATATTTGAAAAGCAGAACACTCTCTTTCTACGGCATTATCTACTGCTTTGTCAATTGAACCTGAGATCGAAACATGGCAACCGATCTGCATATGTCACAACTTTACCTAAACATAATTTAAATCA
>SCUP01000091.1 GCA_004297665.1 Nitrosarchaeum sp.
CTAAGATTTGCAATTGGCTTGAATCCATTTTGTTTTATTGTTTTTTCTATGGTTCGTCCAATATCGCTTGCTTTGACTCCTACTTTTATCATAGACATTGCATTGCTTAATGCTTCTTCGGAGGCTTGAATCAATCCATCAAATTGTGTATCTTGGCAAACTGTAACTGCCGTATCTGCAATGTATCCATTAATTTGTGCACCAAGATCAATTTTGACCAAATCCGAATCTGTAATTGTGATTGGATCATTTGGTTCTGCTGTATAGTGAGCTGCTATTTCATTGATACTTACATTTACTGGAAATGCGCATTTTGCGCCGCGTTTTTTAATTTGATTTTCTACTTCTTCACAAATTTCATAAACTGTTTTTCCAACCCAATTTCTCTCTCTTGCTATCTCTCTTACTTCGGCAGCAATTTTTCCTGCTTTGATATAATCATCTAACTGCAATGCTTTTCTGTTCTTTTGAATGCCTTTAAAATGATTATCTGTCAAGCTTAAATTGGGCGGCTTTTAGGATTCACTGGGATCGTGGTCTAGCTTGGTATGATTCTGCGTTTGGGACGCAGAGGTCGTGTGTTCAAATCACGCCGATCCCACCACTAAATCATTATCTTATTATCAAATCACATCCTAATTTTGTTGCCGAGCAATGAGGAAGAGTTAGAGTAATGACTTTGATATGAAGTAAAACTAATGGCTCTGAGCTCCGGCATGTTTTTATGAATTATGTCTGGTTTTAATTTTGTTGAATTTTGAAAAACGCGATATTATTTTGATTGTTGGTCTTTTGCTTTTTATGATTGGATTGATTCCTTTCATGGCGCCGATATATGCTGCTTTAATTGTAATTGCTATCTATTTTGGAATAAAATTCTATGTAGGAAATAGAAGAAAATCTATCGAAAAAGAACTAGGAGAAGGCATATGTGTTGACTGTGGTTCTAAAATATCTAATCAAAAATGCCCAAACTGTGATTCTGTAAACGAATAACTTTGGAAATATGTGAATATTACAATATTGCTATAGGTAACATCTGAATACTAAAGTAAAAACAATGCAAAACGACAGATTATCAGAGTGGTTTGTTCCAAAGTTTGGTCCTAGGAATTTTAGATTAGCTGTGGGAATTTTGTTTTTACCTTATACTGGAATGGTAATATCCTTTGCAATTTGGGGGTCTCTTTCAGTAGAATCTAATCTTGATCGATTGCTATCAATTGGGTTGCTCTATTTTTTTGCAATTGGAATATCTGCACATTGCCTTGATGCATTGGGAAGTAAGAAAAGGCCTTGGGGGAATCTATCCAGAATCAATCTTTGGTTAGCCTCTATTATTTCTCTGATTTTGTCATTTTCCATTGGAATGTATTTTGCATTTTTAGATTCTTGGATGTTATTTCCAATAGGGGCAATAGAAATATTTTTTCTTTTTGCATATAATCTTGAATTGTTTCATGGTAAATTTCATAATAATGCATCATTTGTCATATCCTGGGGAATTTTACCTGTTTTTGCAGGAGCAGTAATTCAATCAAATTCAATATCTTTTGAAACAATAATATTTTCTATAATCGCCGGTCTTGCAAGCTATGTTTTGATAATTGTCTCAAGAAAATATAAAACTCTAAAACAACAAAATGCACCTTATGAAATATTTTACAAAAAAGAAATTATCCTCAAACTTGTTAGCTCTCTTGTAATATTTGGAACAATTTTCTTTTTTGTATTAAGACACCTTTTAATTGTTTAAAACCCGATAATATTATATGAATATGGTTTCTGAAGATTTGTTAAATAGAATATTGGATGCTCCTGTAGGTCAAGTGGTTGCTGTTCTTGGTGAAATATTAAATTGCAATATTAATTTAGAAGTAATAGAACAAAACGCTATCACGCCTCACCAATTTGTGAGAAAGATTGTAATCATTGCAAATGAATTGCCAGTGATTAATGCATACGTAGAGTTTGATTCCACCGTTTTGCCTGAATCTATTGTGTCTGAACTTTTAAAGAAAAAACGTGGAGTAGGTACCATTCTTAATATTCATAACATCAAAGCAACTAGAAATGTGATCTTCTTTAACCGTAATACTGATGAAAGATTGGTCTTGAGAAAATATGAAATAATTAATGATGGTATTGTGTGGTTTACTATTTTAGAAGAAATTAGATTAGATAATCTTGGTTCCAACAATAATAGCTGAAGTCCCGAGGGTTAAATCTTGTTTGTACACTTTTAATCCATTTTTTTTCATAGTATTTTCATATTCTGTTACCCAATTGCTGGTTCTTATGAGATGAGGTAAACTAACAAACACTTTTTTCCAATCTGGGACAAAAAATCCTATCAAATAAAGTATGTCAAAGTAAAAGTTCCACAATTTTCTTACAAATTTATTTTTTGGATATGTAAAATCATGTAAAATTATTTTTCCACCAATATTAAGATGTTCAATACACTTTTTGACTAAAACATCTGATATGCAATATTTAGGTAAATATGATGCGGTAATACAATCAAATTTTTTGCCCAGATTTAGTTTTTCGGCATCTTGGTTTACAAATGAAATATTTTTATACGATTTTAATTTTTCTTTTGCTTTTTCAATATAGTTTTTCGTAATGTCTAGTCCAATGATTGTAGATTGTGGAATTTTGTCTGCGATTAGTTTTGTAAGAATACCGGTACCACATGCAAGATCCAACACTGTTTTTTCAGAGGATAGTTGTTTTAGAATTTTATTTTTCCAAGCATTATCCTCCCCAAATGTAGTCCAGTATACTATTTTATCATACGAATTAGCCGTATCAGTAAAAAATGTTGGAACTAAATCTTTTGGATTTTTACTATTCATGATTAGTTGTTGCTTCTCAAGTTTATGAGTTAATTGTTTTTCAAAACTTTTTTTCACATGTATTTCAAGTTGTTTAATATTAATAGAAATAATAAACAAATATTCATGATCATCTCACCTTTGTTTTTATTTCACCCAAGTACGTTTACTTTGGGTAGTAATCAACTAGTAAAAACATCAATGGTATGGAAGTTGGTGTTGGAACCAGAACATAGAGTTGTCGTTGGATAACTACTTGGTTTTGATTACTGCCTATTTTCTCTAATACTTAAATTCTGACATATTTTTGGTTTCATAAATTCTTAGGTTAATCTGATATTTAGAAAGGCTTAAGTTTTTGTTGAGTAATATTATACAATGGGAATTTTTGATGGGTTAACGAAAAACACAAAAAAAACTTTTGTAAATGATAACAAATTAGAAAAAGACCTATCCGAAATTTTAGTGAAAGATGTAATGTCAAAACAATTGATAGTGGCACAGTCTTCAACAACTGTTTATCAGATATCTAAAATGATGGAGCAGGGAATAGGTTCTGTTTTTGTAAAAAAAGATTCCATCCCTATAGGAATTATAACTGACAGAGACTTTGCAATTAAAATTATGGCAAACAAATATCCTCCAAATACACCAGTAGGTAATGTAGCATCAATGCCTTTACAAACAATAGGTCCAAATGAGTCAATTTTAGATGCAGCCAAACAAATGTCATCAAAAAAAATTCGCAAGATTGCAGTAGTTGAAAATGACAAAGTCATTGGAATAATAACATCTACTGATTTGGTTAATCAATTATCTTTGATTAAAAATAAAATTCCTTAAAATCCAATTGAGGAAAAGATTGTTTTCAAAGATCCTTGTTGCAATTGACGGTTCAGAATCAGCAAAAAAAGCATTCACAACCTCGATTTATCTTGCGTCAATATCTAGCTGTAGAATTGATGTGATTCATGTGGTTTCATGTGAATTTGGTGGGGATAGCGCTGCAAGTCTTGAACTAGTTGAAGATCTGAAAATCAAAGCAAATTCAATGTTGGAAGAATACAAAAAGTATGCTTTAGAAAAAGATATTCGCCCAAAATTCATGTTAGAAATTGGAGATCCTGCAAATATGATTATAGAAATTGTTAATTCTAAAGATTATGATCTAGTTGTACTTGGAACTCGTGGTATGAATGTCTTTAAGGAATTAGTTCTAGGCAGTGTGTCGATAAAAGTTATGCATCATGCAAAATGTCCCGTCATGGTAGTGCGATGATATAATTGTTCTAATCTTTTTATAAATTCAATAACCTAATTGATTCCATTTAATTGGTCTTAGGCTACAATCACATTTCTCTCTTTTTCCACATTTAGGACAATTACAATCACAGAGCAATAATGAAGCATTACAACCAACACATTTTGTATATTCTGCAAAATCTTCTCTCATTGAGTATATTTATGACACAATGAAAATTAAATGTATAATTAATATTCTTAAAATTTGTTTAATATTTAATATTTAATCTAAATAAATTTTTATGAATCAATCTTCGGTATGTGTTCTTTACAATAACATTTCAAATCGGTACACTCTTTCATTTCATGAGTATATTCACTAAGAGGTACTTTTTTTGTCTCACAGAAACATACATCTGCTGGTGCAAAGCATTTTATGCAATAGCTCATAGTACAATAATGCATTACACAATAATAAAGTAGTTTACTTAATATGTATAAATACATTTGATTTTATTAAATAAAATTAAACAAATATTTATAAATTTACCATTAATATTAAATAATGATTTGGTAACACTTGATATCATGGCAACAGCTTATGTTTTGATTAACTGTGAATTGGGAAAAGAAGAGACAATAATTGAAAGTCTAAAGCATCTAGATTCAGTCAAGGAAGTGTATGGGACGTTTGGTGCATACGATATAATTGCAAAAATTGAACACGCTGAAAAAGAGAAACTACGAGAAATCATCATTTGGAGTATACGAAAAATAGAATACATTAGATCCACACTTACTCTTATGGGAATAGAAGGACAAAACTAAGGATATGCCTAAAGCTTTTGTTCTAATAGCTAATGAATCTGGGGCTGAAACATCTGTCATATCAAATCTAAATAAAATTAAAAGTGTAAAGGAAGCATATGGTACATTTGGCTCATATGATATTATAACAAAACTAGAGTCAAATGATGAGAGAACAATTCAACATGATATTTCTAATGAGATTAGAAAAATTCAAAAAATCTATTCCACATTGACATTGCTGATAAATGAAAAAGAAAGTTTTAGAAAACCAACTAAAAGTGAAAAAGAGGTTTTAGAAAAATACATGGCACAAGCTTTTGTCATGATTCATTGTAATAGATCACAAGAATCCGTAATCTTGCAAGAACTAGAAAAAATAACTGAAGTGGTGGAAGCTGATAACTTGATTGGTTCTTTTGAGATTATTTGCAAACTTGTTGCACCAACATACAATGACATTTCAGATATTATTAGCAAAAAGATTCGAAAGATTGCAAACATAAAATCCACAATCACGTTAAATGTAGTTGGGAATCAAGGTTTTAGTAAATGACTTAAGTTTAATGTACTAAAAATCTAGTTATAAATCAAGTAAGGCATTTTATCCCTAGTGTCAGGAATTGGATTTGAACATTGCCCACATTTTGGGAGAATTATTTCCGCATCAAAATCTACTTCCCCTATTGCCTTTTGACAAATTGCACATCTGATTATTTTAGTATCATAGATATTCAAATTTCATTTAACCTCCTGTAACTGTATCAAATAATGCACATTCACAATCATCTCGTTTTCCACAATAATGACACTTACAATGGCAATGT
>SCUP01000092.1 GCA_004297665.1 Nitrosarchaeum sp.
TGAATTAAATCATGCAAGTATAATTGAGTCATGCAAGCTTGCAGGAGCAAAAGTTTCAATTTACAAACATAATGACATGGATGATTTAAATAAAAAACTCCAACAAAAAGGTAAAAACAAATTTGTTATCACAGAAGGAATATTTAGCATGGATGGGGATTTCTCAAAACTAAAAGAGATCACAGAAATTGCAGAAAAATCAAAGGCAATCACCATACTTGATGATGCACATGGAGATTTTGTTGTTGGAATAGATGGGAAAGGGACTCCAAATCACTTTAATGTCACAAAAAAAATTGATTTGTACATTAGCAGTCTAAGTAAAGGTCTAGGATCATTTGGAGGATATGTGTCATCACAAAATAACGTAATAGACTTGTGCATAAACAAATCAAAATCTTTTATCTATACTTCAGCGCTGCCATCATTTTTAGTTGAATATTCATTAAAAAGATTTGAATCAAATAGAGAAAAACAAAGAAAAAAACTAGAGAACAATACAAACCTACTTTCTAAAGGTTTGAGACAAATAGGTTATCAAATTGATTCAAAAACACACATCATTCCAATTATTGTCGGTAAAGAAAAAATAGCGATGAATTTTGGAGAATTTCTCTTTAAAAAAGGAGTATTTGTCCAACCCATAAGATACCCAACTGTTCCTAAAAACAAAGCAAGATTACGAATATCAATTACCGCTTGGTTATCTAGAAAAGACATCAATGTCACATTGGCTATTTTTGAGCAAGCTGCTAAAAAATTCAAAATATAAATTCAAAACAAGTATAAGCAAAAAGTAGAAACAATAAAAGAATCAAACAAATGAATTAGTGAAAACAAAAAGTTGGTTCATATTAATAATTTTGGCGTTAATTTTTGACTATACTTAGAATGGATAGACAAACATTATTCATTATCTAAACGCATCAAAGCCACCAATAGCTGGTGACCCAATAAAAATAGAAAATGCAACAATAATGCCTAAAACAATACCCACAATAACAAAACGCTTGTTCATACTATAAACAATTCTAACCTAGATAAAAATGAAATGTCTTTACATCAGACAAGATTTGGAACAATCTTTTAAAAGAAAAATTCACATTTTAATTCATGGCAGATATCACAATATTTGTAGCAGCAATTGCTGGCCTAGGATCATTTGTTGCTCCATGCATACTGCCAATGATTCCAGCTTTTCTTGCATACATATCAGGCACTACAATAACAGAACTTGGTTCTAAAAATGGATCTGTTATATCAATTAACAGAACAGGCATAATCCTAAATACGGTATTTTTTGTGCTAGGGTTTTCAATAGTATTTTCGGCTCTGGGAGTTCTGATTAATAGTGTTCTATCCAGTGCAGCTGGCGAGATATTACAAAGTCTAAACTATATTGGAGGAATAATCATTATATCATTTGGAATATTTTTATTATTATCAACAAAGATTAGAACTCTAAATGTAGAAAAGAAATTTTTCCCAAAAAGAAAAAAATCAAGTTATCCATTATCTTTTGTATTTGGTCTAGCTTTTGCTGCGGGATGGACTCCATGTGTGGGGCCTATACTTGGAACGATTCTAACTTTGGCTACAACTACTCCATCAGTATCATTTCATTTGTTACTGGCATATTCCTTAGGATTGGGAATTCCATTTGTTATAATGGGCATATTTTTCTCAAGAGCTACAAGGATAATTCGGGCAATGAGTAAGCATCTAAAATATTACAATTTGATATTGGGTGGGTTTATCATAATTTTAGGAATTCTTGTATTTACAAATCAGCTTGCATACATTGCAAATTTTCCACTTTTAAATGAACTAGTATTATTAGGGTGATCATATGAAATCAGAAATAAAGACTCCATTAATTTTAGGAATAGTAATTGTATCAACAGTGATAGGACTCAGTCTATTTTTATCATCTCTAGAATCTCAAGTTTCAGAATTCAAAAATGAAGATAACCAAACAAATATTGTAACTGATGAAAATAAAATAAACAAATCAGAATTCAAAAAAGCGCCAAAATTAGTTGGCATATCAGAATACATCAACACATTACCTGACGAATTACAAGAAAAAATTGATCAAAGCGTGGTATTATATGACATATGGACTTATAGCTGTATCAACTGTATTCGTACTTTACCTTTTATTACATCGTGGGATGAAAAGTATGCTGATCAAGGTCTACTGATAATTGGCATTCATTCTCCAGAATTTGAATTTGAAAAAGACATTACAAATGTAAAAAG
>SCUP01000093.1 GCA_004297665.1 Nitrosarchaeum sp.
CCAATTGGATAATTTACTCCTTCAATCTGAACTGTCTTATCAGATCCATGTATGCCTGCTTTTGCTGCAGGACTATTTTCTACTACTGTGATTACAAGAAATCCTACTGCATCTTTTAGACCCAAAACTTTGGCTAGATCAGGATCAATGTCTCTGCCTGAAATTCCAATCCATGGATGATGGTATTTTCCATTTTCTATTAGACTTGGAACAATTTTGGCTATTGTCTGCGATGGAACTGCAAATCCAACACCCGTGAATTCACCTGTAGTAGATTGTATTGCAGTGTTTATTCCGACAATTTCTCCTCTCATGTTAAGCAACGGTCCTCCAGAATTTCCTGGATTGATTGCAGCATCTGTTTGAATCACATCTGGAATGGAATATCCTGCACCTGAAGGTAATAATCTGCCTAATTGACTGACAATTCCTGATGTCATAGATCCTGATAGTCCAAATGGGTTTCCGATTGCCGCAATTGGTTCTCCGACTTTGAGATTAGATGAATCACCCAATACCAGTGGTTGTAACAATGACAAATCTGCATTAACTTTGACAACTCCAATATCTGTAAATTCATCAAAACCAATTATCTCTGCATTGTATGAACGGCCATCAAGAAATGTAACAGCCACTTTTTTTGCATCCTTTACAACATGGGAATTTGTAATAATGTGTCCTTTTTTATCAAAAACAAAACCCGAGCCAACCCCACTTGTGCCATTTGTTTGATCTGTTCTTTGAACATTGACTCTGACTACTCCTGGTTCTGATTTTTCAAATATCTCAATTAATGAAAGATTTTTTGAATATGTTGTTTCTCCTATTGCACTTGGAATGGGTTTGTCACTTGCAATGATTTCAGATTTCATTGTAGGTGTTAACAAAATTACTGCAAAAATAACTGCAACAATTACCGCCCCTATTGTTCCACCTACTAGCATTCCCGATTTATCCATGCGACATCGCTACCATATTTTCTCTCTAAAAGTATTGCTATACACTTATCGAGTTCTGAACATGGTCTTTCATGGAATATTTTCTTCCTCTCCAAGATACGGTACTGTTTTTTGCCTGAAGTAATCCCCCTAAAAATCCTAGCACTACTATCAAGCTACCTAGAGGAGCAAATAACGCATCAATTAATCGTAATTGCAATAGTTTCTTGACTTCAATTATCGCTCCGATGTAAATCATAATTGAAGCGACAAATGCTGCTACAAATAGAATCAAAAATGATGTTGTTTTCAATATCCCTAAAGTAGAATATGCTAAAATTGGAAACGGCATAAAAAGCAAGAATAACACTGCAAAGAAAATACCAATTGCAATCTTTTCATTTTGAAGATATAATGGAATCATCAGTCTTTTGAGGGCATTCCAAAGCGTACTTTTGTCTCGTGCCCATACAGCTTCTATTAGATGATCTCCTCTAGTCATTTTCATCTTGTATCCTGATTCTTTTACTTTTTTTCCTAATGCCCCATCTTCAATAATTTCGTGTTTTACGCCCTCGTGCATTCCTATT
>SCUP01000094.1 GCA_004297665.1 Nitrosarchaeum sp.
ATTACTTTAGTTATTGTAGCAAGAACAATTTCTCCTTGTTCTGGCATCTCTTGAATTTCAGTAGACATTTCTTCTAAATTTTTCTTTTGTATAATTTAATGTTGCTAGTTAGAAATCAATCCCTTTTTTTGCTTTTATGCCACGTTGAAATGGATGTTTTATTTCTCTCATTTCTGTGACTAGATCTGCTAATTCAATGATTTCATCTTTGGCATAATTTCCAGTTAGTATAAGATCTAATTCTTGTGGTTTTGATTTAATCAAATTAATAACATCTTCAATTTTTACTAGACCTAAATTAATGGCATAATTTATCTCATCTAAAATTATAATGTCATACTTTCCAGATTGAATTTTTTCAGTACTAATTTTAATTGCTTCTTTAGCAACTATTTCATGTTCTTCTTTAGGGCTCTTATCGTCTATTATTCCAACAAATCCCTTTCCAATAGCAACCATCTCAAATTCTGGTTCTAGTCTCTTAGATGAATACATCTCGCCATAATGCCATGATCCTTTGATGAATTGTATCATGCAGATTTTTTTTGCATAACCTGTTGCTCTTAATGCAATTCCTAAAGCTGCAGTAGTTTTTCCCTTACCTTTTCCAGTATATACAATAGTTAAACCGTCTTTCTCCATAGATAATTTATGAATTATCCAAGTAAAAACATTGAGTATTGTTTAGTTCAAATGTATCAATTTAAATAAAAAACGATTCTAATCATACGAATTGAAAACCTCAAGAATTACATTAGCAGGAGCTACTAGTGGAGTTGGAAAGACATCAATAACTTGTGCAATTATCTATGCTTTACAAAAAAGGGGCTTTTCAGTACAACCATTCAAAGTAGGTCCTGATTACATTGATCCAAGTTATCTTTCAAGCATATCAAAACATGAAGCAATTAATCTTGATGTTTGGTTAATGGGAGAAAATCAACTTTTGAATAGTTTTGTATCTAATTCAAAATCTGATATTTCTGTAATTGAAGGAGTAATGGGATACTATGATGGATTTGGCGGTGATTCAAATTATGCTAGCACTCAACATGTTGCGTCTTTAACAAAATCTCCTGTACTTTTGATATTGGATGCAAGTAAAACTGCTAGATCAATTGCGGCAACAGCACTTGGATTTCAAAAATTTCATAGAAATTCTAGAATTTCAGGAATCATCTTAAATAAAATTGGTAGTAAAAAACATGAAATTTTATGTAGACAAGCACTTGAAAAAACAAAACTTCCAATTATAGGAGTAATTTATAAAAATTCAGAACTAAATTTTGAATCTAGACATCTAGGATTGATTCCAGCAAAAGAAAAAAATCTTAAATCAAAAATTAAAAAAACTTCTAAAATAATTTCAGATTCACTTGATATTGAAAAAATTATTCAAATTATGAAAAATCCTATGCCACTTCCAACAAAATCTAAAATTATAATAAAAAAACCAAAAATTACAATCGCTATAGCACTTGATAGCTCTTTTAATTTCTATTATCGTGATAATCTAGAAGCATTAAGACGTGAAGGTGCTAATCTAAAGTTTTTTAGCCCAATACATGATAAAAAACTTCCAAAATCTGATGGAATTTACATTGGAGGTGGTTTTCCAGAAATTCTTGGTGATTTACTTGAAAAAAATCATGTTATGAGAAACATCATAAAGAAATCATCTGAAGAAAATACTCCAATCTATGCAGAATGTGGAGGATTGATGTATCTTACAAAATCTATTGATTATGGGAACAAAAAATTTAAAATGATTGGTCTCTTTGATGCAGAAACAAAAATGACCAAAAAAATGAAATTGAATTATACAAAAGGTAAGATAGTTTCAAAAAATATCATTTCAGATAAAACACATGATTTACGAGGACATGAATTCCACTATTCTGAATTAGATTCTGTTTCTTCTGATTCGAAATTTGCATATGAACTAGATATTGGTGAAGGAATTAAAAATCATAAAGATGGTCTGATTCAATATAATACACTTGCATCATACGGACATCTCTATTTCGATAGTTCTGATTATGCCAAAATTTTTGTGAGAAATTGCATTGAACATTCACGAAGATAATTCTGCTCTTACAAGCTTGTATAGTGCATTAATTATTGCAGATGCTGAAGAACTTCCTCCCTTTCTTCCTTTATTGGTGATAAATGGTGTATCTTCTAATTTACTCAATTCTTCTTTAGATTCTGCAGCACAAATGAATCCTACTGGAATCCCAATGATTAGTACAGGTTTGACAATGCCTTCTTTTACCATTTGTATTATTTCCATAAGAGCAGTTGGTGCATTACCAATTACAACTATTCCACCATCAATATCTGATAATGCTGCTCTCATTGATACTTGAGAGCGAGTTTTATTTTCTTTTCTTGCCATTTCCATTATTTCTGGATTTGAAATATTACAAACAATCTTGTTTTGAAAATCTTTTGGATTTTGCTTATTCAGACCACCAATTACACCATTTACATCAACTACAATACTGCATCCATTTTTTAGAGCATTCATTGCACTTTCAATAGCTTCTTTATGAAAAATTATTTTGTTTTCTCTTGCAAAATCAAAATCAGCAGTTGAATGAATTATTCTTCTAACAATTTGCCATTCTTTTTCATTATATTGATGAGTGCCAATTTCATCATCAATCATTTGCATGCTTGCATCTTCAATTGATTGGCCTTTTCTAGTTTGCATTTTCTACCTCTTTTGCTCTTTCTATTATCAACTCGATCATTTTTTCATCAACTCCTAAATGCTTTGTAATGTATGTTTTTTTAATATTGGAATTCTCAAGTGCAGGTAAAAGATCATTATTGATATCAGTTTTGACATGTGCACCCTCATGTAAGAAATAAAATACAATTACAAGAGCCTGAGGATTATTTTTTTCACAAATCTTGATACCATCTACAATGTCAGGTTTTTCTATCTCTAACCAACATCTGTTTACATTTCTATAATTTTCTTTTAATCCATCTACAACATAATCTAATGACATTTGTGCATTATGATCTTTACTACCATGTCCAATAATTAGTACATCTACATCATTTTTTGGAATGGTAACATGATTCTCCTGTAATGCTGTAGATATTCTATTCTCCACCAAATTAATCAAAGTTTTATGCATGCTCATTGGTTTTGTGACAACAAATTTCACTTTGGTGTCTTTTTGAAATTTCATAACATCTGTAACCGCATTTTTTACCTTTTTTCCAGGATACAGAAAATAAGGAACTATCGTTAGATGATCTATATCTTGTTTGAGACATTTTGCAATTCCATCTTCAATGTATGGTGGTTCTACTTCAAGGAAACAATATTCCGTAAAAACATAACCTCCCTTTGCTTTTATTGCATTACAAATAATCTCTAATTCTTCAGAAGCTTCTCTTTCTCTACTTCCTCTATCTATTAGTAATAATCCACGCTTCAATCTAATATCCTCGCTATGGCTATAGTCAAGTTTGGTGGAAATTTCTGTTTCTCAACAATTAATTCTCCACCAGAAACTTTGATTGCTGCAGCTTCTGATACACTGGAAGTTCCTTCAAATGCTTTGACTGTATCTGATGGATTAGGTGCAGAGATTTCTGCCAAATCTTCTCTATTTACATATTCCACAATAATTCCCATTTCTTTTCCAATATCAACTAGCCCCTTGATATCTTCTGGTTTTTTTATTGAGACCAATTTTGCAATAGATTTTTCACTGAGTTTAAATTTTTGTAAACAAACATTCAAGCCTTCTTTTATGATCTCTTTAGATGTATCCCAATGCAATCCAATTCCTACCACAAGACTAGGAGGTCTGTACACCACAGAATCTTTGAGAAAATCTCCTTCTAAAATTCTATCAGAAATTATTAGATATCCCTTAGCATCAGAATTTTTCATTTCTTCTAAACTGTGGTAAATTTTTACATTTTTTGGTAATTCCTTCAACCAATTAATTTTGCCTACTTCTTGGTAAATTCCTATATTTTCTTCATTTACCATATATGCACTAATTTTAGTCACTGTAGAATCATCGTCTATTTTCCAACCAAATTCTTTTCCAACAAGATCAACTGCTATTGTTTTATTGACATCAGCTGCAGTAGTAATTACTGGTATAGAATTTAATTTTTGAGCAATAATTTGTGTTAATTCATTTGCCCCACCCAAATGTCCAGATAATACACTGATTACAAAATTAATTTTATCATCAATTACAATTACTGCAGGATCTGTTCTCTTATCTTTCAAATGTGGTGCAATTAGTCTAATTACTGCACCCAAAGAAAATAAACAAATCAATGCATCATTGTTTTTAAAAAGTTCAACAAGTTTCTCAGATGTAGATTCTGAATACCAAATTATTTCCTTACTGCCATTTGAAAATTTAGATGG
>SCUP01000095.1 GCA_004297665.1 Nitrosarchaeum sp.
GCCAATGTCTATCTGTTTGTGTGGAGATAATTTCTCGTTGTAAACACGATCAAGTATAGGCTGATATGTTTTCATATGATCTTCATATGATTGTGGTTCTGCAAAAGCATGTGGCATAGAAATTGCCAATACTACAATTGCAACCATCAAAAGTCTATTTTTCATTTTCTAATCTCTGGAAAACTTGTTACCTCAAAAGTACCGTCTTTTCCATAGTCTACTGCCTTCCAAACTGTATACTGCCAATCTTTGTCATACATTTTCCAAGTAATGGTTACATTGTCTGCATCAACATCAATTATTGGTATTGCTCCTTCATTATACGGGTCTAGCTGCCAATCAACTTTAAAAATCAATTTTGGTTCAGAAAAAGTTTCTCCTCTATCATTGCTTTTTGAATACCAAACCTCTCCTCTTGACTCTAGATCAATGTAAGTCAGATAAAGTGTCTCTCCATAATGTTTGATATCCGGTCTTGCACCATAAAATAACCTTTTTTTCTCAAAAGTCTCACCCAAGTCTGTGGATTTTGCAAATGATAAGGTGGGTATGTCATATACCTCATCACGCCAGACAAGAATTACCTCTTTAGACATTAGAATTATTTTTGGTTCATGCGCATTTAGATTCGTCATACTCATGTCAATTGGCTCAGAAAATGTCTTGCCATAATCATCACTACGCGAAAACAAGACTCGAAGATAGTAAATGTCATTTTCAAATTCAATGTTTTTTTGCCAGAATCTGTACTGGTATTTTTGGTCCATTCCAATATCTACAAAAGTTGTAATTGCCCATGTAGACACAATGCCAATTACTATGATTCCAATTATTATCAAAAGTCTAGTCTTCATTTTCTTTTAACTTCAGATTAGACAGCCACTTATAATTTCCAATTTAGTGGAATTCTCTGCAAATTTGATCTGTAAAACTCGCATTTCATTTGTTGTCAAAATTTCATCATACCAAATTTCCTCACCATCAAGTATCACAAAAAATCTGTCATCAGGAGGATTGTCTAGATGAGGTGGGCAGTAATCCATTTTTGCATCAAGTAGATTTCGAGGCATACCAAGTACTAGATTGCCTTCATCAGCAGAATCTATTTCCACCAATATGGAATTTGTATGGTTGCTAAAAGTCATATTTTTAATCATGCCGCCATTGATACCATATTCTACATCAAAGATTTTTTCATCTTTTGACACTTGAAAGACTAAAGGCGTCATTGGAAATTCAGAATTGATCATTTTCCAATCAAGTTTTTTAGTTTCAATCACACAAACTGTATATCTTTTATCAGGACAAATTCCATCTTCACAAATTTTTAGATCAGTAAATTTACCGCCAATCAAAGAACATTGCAAATCTGAAATGTCCCTGCATCCGTTGTGTTCTTGATGCCATTTTCCTCCATAGTTATTGCATAATGCCTCTGAGATATTATCTCCAGGCATTGCTAATCTCATTGTGGCCCATCCTCGCAATACAAGTTTACTTTCAGTATCTAGAGAAACACACGCAACTCTTATTCTGTCATATCTGATAGCAGGGACATTTCCCTCATTACATTTAACATCAACAAGTGCTATGCCTGATTTGATTTGTTTTAGTGGAGGCAATACATTTGAGACCAGATTTTTTTCATATAATTCAGTGCATTTTTCTCCATAGTACGGTTTACACCATTCCATAAACTCTTCAAATGTTTTTTCCTTCATGTCAAAGGGTAGTATGATAGAATGAATGTAAGGTTGTGTTGGATCATGTGTTGCAAAGGCAATTCCTGTAAATCCAATCAAAATTAACAGTAAAACAAGATATTTCATTTTGATTAAATGATTTATCTGATGTTCATAAAGCGTTCTACTTTCCAAAAACTTGTTCAAGTGTTCGTGACTTTCCATCTTTGAATACTTCACAGCTACAATACTTCATTGAAAATGCAGCCATCTGCATAATTATTGGTTTTAATGCTTTGCCTTTTTCAGTGACAGTATATTCTATTCTGATTGGTGTTTCGTTAAACACTGTTCTTTTGATCAGTTCGTTTTTTTCCATCTCTTTTAGCCTGACTGAAAGTGTCTTTGGATTAATTCCTTCAATTGATTCTAAAAACTCGTTGAATCTACTTTGACCAAGCAACGTAATGTTTCGCAGAATGTGGATAGTGAATTTTTTTCCAATAATTTTAAAAGTATTATCAACGGGACAACATTGTATCTGATCTGATATTGCTTTTAGTTCCTGTGGCATCAACTTACCAAAACCTCATCCACTTTCTTGATAGTAACTTTCTAATTAATATACTTACCTTTCTATAGTAACTATAAGAAAGTAACATGGAATGCAATGATGGAACATGTAAAACAGAAAACCAAGAAAATTGTGCCTGTGGTTCTAGCAAATCATACGATGATTGTTGTGGATGCGAGACAATGGATCCAATACAACATGCTATGATGGGCTGGCACAAGGCATTTTTTGCAGCACACCATGATGCAATGGCTGAAAGAATGAGAAAGAGAATAGAAACTGCATACGGACCAACAATGGACAAGGCAGCAGATGCTGTCTTTGAAGCAATTGGAAAGATGTGGGGCTCTATGCTTACTCAATCTGAGGCAAAAAAAGAAGTTGCATCAAAGTTGCAAAAAATATTTTCTGAAGCAAATAGGAAGTAAAATTCCTTTTTTTCTTTTTTTATTTAGTCTTTTATTCTCTCCATTCAAGAGTAAAAAGCACTTTTTTATACCAAGAACACTACATCGGTCTAGACGAATTCAAATTAAAAATGGGAGTGATTGGACTCAAATGGGTTATCCATTGTAATAATAACTGTTCCACATGGAATTATTTCGTAACGCTGAACCTTTTGGGATCGACATGTAATTCTTAAACAATGTTGATTCCGCATGCCAATCGAGATAGTCAGTTTTCGATATGCTATGTGATAGCATATTGACACTTTCAATTTTCATATAACGTGGACAAGTAGAATCGTGGTGATAACCGGGGGTATATGGTCTTACATTACAATACATACAATCACAATCAAAAGCATCGTCAAGTGGGGCTGTTGGATCGGAGGTATATCGTGGGCAATTCATCTTATGATGAAGACCTGGCAAATGTGAATCAGCATCACAATGTTTGCATATGGCCATGTGACATAATAACATCATTCTAATATATAAAAATACAGTTCAATGAAACTGATTTTTCTAAATTAGATCAAAAATGGATAGGTGGTTAATTCAATACCATAAACTTGAATACGATCTTAACACGTTAAAACTTAAATTTAGAATTAATCCTGTAAAATAGGAAACCACCTAAATTCTGTTATCGGGTTTATTGGATGGTCATGTGGTAGCTTCTGTCTTTATATCAATTAATCACGTAATAGTAAATATGAAAAGATGGTGTGGTAAATCAAGAATAATAAAATTTAATCACTCCATAAAAGATCACTCTTCACCATTTCCAGTATACTGTGACTCTGTAATCACCAAAGAATATCAGGGAGTCATTAAAATAATCCGAACAAACAAAGGCAAAGCCACAAAATACGAGAGACGTAGTACAGTGATATTTCCCGCAGACAAATATTCGTCATTAGATGATATTTATCACATTTTAAGTGCAGGAAGACAAGAATTAATTCTAAAAAATATTAAATTAGTTGATAAATTCTGTGTCAATGATAAAAACAAAGAATACATTTTCTGTGATGTAATTGAAACCATAGAACGTTCTAATCCAAAAATTAAAAAAATTTTCATTGATCAAAAAATTCGTTATTATCCCGAGATATTAGATATAGTTGGATTGGAAGTTTATGTTACTGAAGAATGGGGTGATAAAGAATTGATAATAAAGCAATTTTTGGAACAACATGGTAAACTAGAGACTATAGATGATTTTTCCCACAAATCAAGAGAAATTCGCAGTACTTTTCGCCTATTGGTAATTCGCCACGCCGTATTTCTATTTGCTGAGAGTTGTAAAAATACAGATCTTTCTAGAACAATTAAGTCCAATATCCTTGGTCCACTTGATCTTGTTCTTACTGATGCCATTTTTAATGCACAATTAGTGACTGATAAGAGATTTGAAAAACTATCAAGAATTACAAGGAAAGAAATAGTGAGAACTAGAAGATTAAAAGAACTAATGACAGAAAAAAAGATCAAGAACATTAATCGCGGTATTGAAGAATTAAGTAAAGAACTTAAAATTGCAAACAAATCAGTAAGAAGATCTTGCACTTCAATGTTCAAAAAATTTGAATTTACAATTATAGATTTATTAGATGAAAAACATAAAGAACATGCCACATACATTAGCGAGCAGATAATTAAACGGTTAAATGTTCTACAAAAAGCTTACAAATGTTTTAAATGTGAATAGTTTTTTTTATTTTTCAAAAACATCAAGCTACTAATTAGATATAGATACTAAACCACTACAGCTTCCAACAACACTGTCATATAATATGAACAATTTGCGCGTATGTTACGTGGAGGTGATAAAAATCCAACAAACAAAAAAAATCATTATGATAGCAATCATAGCAGGATTATCTATCATAAGCTATCCAACCCTACTTGAACCAATCTTTAAAGATACAATTTCCTGTCTTATCCATCAAAAACCACTCCCATCACATTGTATCAACTCAACACCATACATGATATTTGGTTCTTGGTGGGGTTCGGTTGGCAATTGGTGGGCAAGAAATAGCTGGCATCTTGGGGACAACATGCATTACTTCCATCCATCGTTGCCATTCATAAGACACTATTAATACCGCATCTAGCGGTTTTTTTTTCTTTTAATTAGGATCACAGTCCTAATTTCTCCAAATGTTGATTGATTTTGCGATCAGAGTAATTTAGTTGAAAGTATTACTTTTTAATCATAACTTCCATTATGAGTCAAACGTGAGGCTCTTGTCTATACCCCAGCACTTCATCATTGGGGTATAGACGGAGGGTTAGAATTGTCACTATTTTTCTTCCAGAAATAGGTAGAGATAAGGAAGTAATCCGAAAATAAAGACATAACTTAGTTTTTTTCAATTTTAATTGATCATTTTTTGTTGATATCTTAACTTGTCCATATTTTATCAAATTTATAAAATTAAATTGAAAAAATCTCAGTTTTTGATCCTAGTCTCAGATGTGAAAATCTTGATCATTCCTTTATATGATTTTCACGTATTAACCTTGGTAACAGCCAACTAGAAAGAAAATGATTTGCGTGATCAAATCAAGGGGAGGTCTTAGGATCACTCTATATCTGGAAGACTGTTATCATCATATCATTCTGCCTTGAATCGGAGAAAAGCATGTTATTTAGATTCTTAATAATTTGAATATCATCTACGTAACAACACATAATGATTTATCATAAAAATAGAATCATTTGAAAACTTTGGGCTTTATTGCATAAAGCAACTTCAGTAATTATCAATATTACGAGGGACTTTGTTCGATACTCACACAACATCTTTTTTCTAGATCTATCATGATGTAATGCCACCATTTTTAGAATTAAAGATATTCAGTATTACCAGTGTCAACAGGAGTTTGTAGTTTTTTAGAATTTGAAATTATAGTTGTTCCTCAGACAAATATCATATCTGATAATCTGAAATTAGTTTAAAACAATTAAACAGGTAATGAATTAAGGTAAAATCATGACAAACTTGAGTACAAGTCTAGGCGATTTATCTCTAGAGGGACTATTTCCACAAACATTAACTGATGTATCTTGTCCTGAAATTCAAAAAAATAGGGAAGTTTGGGTAGCTACAGAGATGTGTGCTCAATATCTAGAGTCTACCATAGATGCAATCATAGTTCGAGGTGATGATAACAAACTTGCTGGCATAGTTGGAGGCTATGATCTATTAGACGCCATACGAAAAAATCCAACACGTGATTTTCAGTACACTTGTGCAATAGAGGAAATAATGTTCAAAGACTTTCTACAAGTTGAAAAGAAAACAAAATTCAAAGATTTGATGGAAAAGTGGAAAAATACTCGAAGAGCTTTTGCTGTCATTTCTAATAATTCTGGTGGCTATTCTCCCATCTCTGCAAGAAAAATGCTTGAAATTGGCATAAGATACAAAACTGACATGACTGTCTCATCAATATCAAAAAAGAAGATCATCACTTTTCAAGGTGATGAGCCATTGAGTAAAATACTGGATTTGATGTTTGAAAATAAAACACGAAAACTTTTGCTAGTAAACTCTAATCAATTTATCAGTGACAGGACAATACTTGAGGGAATCTCGAGAATGCTAAAATTTCAACAAAATATTGATAATTTTTTGGATGTTCCAATTAATCAGTTTACATTTGATCACATAAAGGTAATTACAGAAGACCTAAAGTTTGACAAACTTTGTTCAGTCATGAACAAAATGGAACATCCGTATGTGATTTACAAGGATATTGTAGTCAGCCCTTGGGATGTATGTCTATCTTTGATGAATGAAAATATGACAGAGATTAGCGAGAAATATCAAATGAAACGAAAATGTCCTCATTGTGGAAAGAATGTGGATTAAATCCATCTTTTTTCCAATATAATTTCACTAACATTTCATATTTTAGAAATCAAGTCGATATAGTTTTACTACAAATCCTGCAATAGTAGTTGTTGCAAAAGGAATATGAAATTGGTTAGAAGTTAAATTCATCCTGAAAAAACAATCTGAAGAAAGATGTCTCACGAACCTGTAGAACTAAATGTTTCAGCATACATGACAAAAACTCCCATTACTATATCTCAAAACATTTCATTTGTTGATGCAGTTACCAAAATGTACAAAAATGGAATTGTGAATTTGATTGTAGTTAATAATGATAAAGTTACAGGATTACTATCTGAGCGGCAAATTCTGCAATATTTGGTAACTGAGAAAATTATCTTTCATACATAAATCAAATTATGTGAATGTTTTTCCTATTTTCAAGTCCTAGTTCTATCAGTACCTGATGAAGTTCTGATTCGCATCCTTTGGAGATTATGATGTAAAACGGAACATCTTTTCCTATAGATTTTCCACTAGTCATTACTTTGTTTGCAAATTCTTGAAATTGTTGTTTGGTGTACTGGTTATTGATATTCCCACATGTTTTTGCCTCACCTATGTAATCTAATTCTTGGTTAACATCTCGTGCTCTCACATCTGGCTCAAAGATTTTTACTTTTTCACAATCTACATACCCTGAACATGCACAAGTTACAATTAATCCCATAGATTCAAAATGCTCCATCAGTTTTCTCACTAGTCCTTTATGTTCATCCGGTATTGAGATAGATGAATCCATATTCAATAATCTAAATCTTGAATCTGCATCTTATTTCTTGTCAATTGAACCGCCCTGACCATATACTGCAGTCATGGTATAGCTACTAGTTACTCCTTTAATTGATCTTATTTTGCTTATTGCTAAATCTATATCGCCTGGGAGATTGCCAGTAATTTTTACAATTATGTCATATTTTCCCATTATGCCATTGACCTCAATTACTTCAGGAATTTTGTTTAGATCTCCAATAATATTTTTTTCTTGTGAAGGTATACAATTTATCAAAATGTAGGCAAGTATTCTTATTTCACCATATATTCAGAGTCAATTCAACTACTTAAAAATACAAACTTCGAAATTCAGTTTTGAGAACTCATGCGTTTACTTTTTTTCTGCATTTCCATCAATCATCACCATGGATATTGTTGCAGCGAAAAGCACTCTTGGGATCCAAGTTCGCTTTGACTTTGGAGGAGTAAATTTGCCAACTAAAAGAATTGTTCTGCCTTCAAATCTCTCTAGTCTTGCAACCAAATTTTTTGACTCTAGTACTCGTACAAGTTCAACAAACTTTTGTTTGAATCCTTCTTGTTCTATTTCAAACTGAAGTGCATCAAGATTTTGATTAATACTTTTTACTTCAAATATTGAAGAGACCGTATTGATTACCTCTTGTCTTGATTCACTCATTTTTTACCATATCCTCTTGTTGTGGAAGCTTGAATCTTTTTAATAAAGTAGAATTTGCAATTACAGAAATGGAACTTAGTGCCATTGCGGCTGCAGCAATTATTGGACTAAGTAAGCCCATTGCAGCTATTGGAATTGCACCTGTGTTGTAAGCCAAAGCCCAAAACAAGTTTTGCTTTATTTTCTTCATTGTAGCGCGACTCAATCTAATGGCTCGTGCAACATCCATGATGTCATCTTTGATTAGTATGATTCCACCAGTCTCTTTTGCAATGTCTGAACCACTGCCAATTGCAATGCCAATATCGGCTTGTGCTAGAGCTGGTGCATCATTGATTCCATCTCCAACCATTGCAACAACCGTTCCATCAGACTGTAGTTTTTTTATGATGTTTGCCTTTTCAGCTGGCAAAACATTTGCAATTACTTTGTCGATTCCAACTAATTTTGCAACAGAGTTGGCAGTCTTTTCATTGTCTCCAGTAAGCATTATGGTTTTAATTCCAAGCTTTTTTAGATCATATATTGCATCTTTTGATGATTCCTTTATGGTGTCAGCAACGGCCACTAGTCCAGATATGTTTTGATCAACTGAAATAATCATTACTGTCTTTCCCTGAGATTCTAAATTTTCCATTTCTTGCTCAATTTTATCAGTTGTAATTCCAAACTTTTGCATCAATTTTCTATTTCCAAAGAAGACCTGCTTGCCGTTTACAATTGCTTTTACACCCATACCTGAAACAGCTTCAAATTCTGAAGGATTTCTCAGAATGATTCCCTTTTGTCTTGACTCACTTACTATTGCCTGTGCCAGTGGGTGCTCTGAGCCCATTTCTACAGAGCCGGCAAACTCTATCAAATTTTCTCTAGAATGCAAACCAAAAGAAACCACATCTGTTACAGATGGTTCTCCTTTTGTTATAGTGCCAGTCTTGTCAAACACTATTGTTTTTATTTTTTCAGAGCGTTCAAGATATTCAGCACCTCGTATCAAAATGCCAGCTTCGGCACCTTTTCCAACTCCAACCATTAATGCAGCTGGTGTTGCAATTCCCATAGCACATGGGCATGCAATTATCAATACTGCCACAAATGAAAGTAACCCAATAATGAAATTATCAAAAACAAAAAACCATACCAGAAAAGATCCAATCGCTACCAATACAACAGCTGGAACAAACTTTGCAGATATGGAGTCAACAAGTCTTTGTATGTGACCTGTAGATGCTTGCGCTTCCTCTACTATGTGGATAATTTGCGATAATGCCGTCTCCTTTCCCACTTTGGTTGCCTTTACTTTTAACAATCCTTGTTTGTTGATTGTGGCACCAATGACTTGATCACCGACAGACTTGTCAACTGGCAGACTTTCACCAGTTATCATTTTTTCATCAACTGCGGAGCTTCCCTCAATTATTACTCCGTCAGTTGGGATTTTTTCGCCAGGCTTTATTATCAGAATATCTCCTACCTGAACCTGATTTGCTGGAATCTCTACTTCGTTTCCATCTTTGATTTTTCTTGCCATGGCTGGTCTAAGATCTAATAATTTTCTTACAGCAGCAGAACTTTTCTTTTTGATTGCCTCTTCCATGTATTTTCCTAACAGGACAAAAGCAATGATTACTGCAGATACCTCAAAGTAGATATCCCGTTCCTTTACAGGAAGAGCATCAGGAAAGAACAAAACTGTAACACTGTAAAAGTATGCCACAAGCGTTCCAATTGAAATTAAAAGATCCATGTTGGCAGTTTTTCTTTTTATGGAGTGATACGCCCCAACATAGAATGTCCAACCACCAATGAACTGCACAGGTGTAACGATAAGAAACAAAAGCATCCCCCATGAAAGAAATGGAATTTGTGGAATTGGAATCCATGTGACTGCTACTGCACCAAATGCCAATCCCAAATACAAGCTAGCTCGAAGTATTGCTAAAATGAGTGCGCCAGATGCGGCTACATACATTCTTTTTTTGAGCTTGGCAAGTTCTTTTTCTGGATTTACAAATGTCTGTTGGCACACTGGACTGCAAAAGTAAAAGTCCCTTGATCCAATTTCGGAATGAATTGCTTTTTTTTCATCTACTATCATTCCGCATACAGGATCTTTTGCCATTTACAACTTGAGAAATAACTTTGCTTAAAATTAAACAACTATCAAATAATCAGAACTGATAATGAGATGTTAAATTTTACAAATGTAAAGATGCCCTTTAAGTATGATGGAATTTGCATAACCTTTCAACCATGAATTTTGCAAAGACGTTTAAAAGTAAGAATTGGATACTGATGATTCATGTTTGAAAAACATTGTCAGATATGTGGCATTGAAGTAAAAAAAGAATCAGCCAGTAAAAGATTTGGCAAGTACTTTTGTAATGACGAACACGCAAACCAATTTGTTACAAAAAAAGCAGAAGAGGAAAAACAGCAAGAAGAATACAGAAGGAGTCACCCAAGACGTGGCGGATGTTGTTAAAAATCCAACACAATCAGAAAGGCCAATAGGCATTACAATATTGGGTGTTTCATTTATCGTTGTTGCAGTTCTCATGTCAATAGCAACAGCAATGATTGGAACATTCATGGTAATACTTGGAAGCTATTCTACTATGATGAACAACATGATTTCTGCCATGGGTGGAATGTTTGTCGTTTTTATTGGAATCCTTGCAGGTATAGAGTTTGCAATAGTATATGCCTTGTTTAGCGGAAAGAATTGGGGGAGAATAACCATCATCGTATTATCTATAGTAGATTTTATTGTACATTGTGCAACACTTGTAGTAGGTAATCTATTTGCAATACCTCACATCATTTTGGATGTAGCGGTTTTCTTTTACATGTGGAAACCTAGTGTTGTTTCTTATTTTAATCAAGAAAAATCAAGTCTAGTATGAGATACAATTAATTTTATACTCTTATCATGTCTTTAATCTATGCAATAGATCATGTCAAATTATTCTTTCTAAAATTAATTTTTTAAGTTATGGATTCATTTGATTATTCATCATATGACCAGTAGTACATGTACTGTTGATCATCATTTTCATTTCTTGTCATTGTTCTGGATTTAAGGCTACAAATAAAATAACCAAAAGAATGCCTACTGCAATAATTCAGAACAGTGTAGGAACCAACTATATCTTGTGAATTAAAGAATTAAAGATCAGGAATTTTCTAGAATAATTGTAATTTTGATTATAATGTTCGTATGTAGTCAAACCTAGTCGGCTTATCTATACCCCAGCATTACATTTTTGGGGATATAGATAATGAACATCCACTTGACTTGTAATGTTCATTATAACTAAAACTACAATTTACTCATATAATCAAATGAAAAGCCGTATATCCTAGCTCCTTGTCGACTCGACAGATTCAATGTCTGAAATTCCTGCATCAGGTCTTGTACGTAGTCTATCTCTGGTAGACATTGTCATGGTAGGAATTGCAGCCATGATAGGTGGTGCCATCTTTGTATTGGTTGGTCCAGCGATGGATGAGGCAGGACCAGCACTTATGATTGTGTTTTTAGTAAATGGTGTAATCACATTATTTACAGCCATGACTTATGCAGAACTTGGTTCTGCACTTCCCGAAGCTGGAGGCGGTTATGGCTGGATTAGACAGGGATTGCCAAGACCAAATGCATTCATCAGCGGATGGATGGCGTGGTTTGCACACATGATAGCAGGAAGTCTTTATGCAGTAGGCTTTGGTTCGTTTCTTGCTCATTTGCTTACCATAATGAACATAGTAGTTTTTGAAGGATTAGACAAAATAATTGCAGTACTGGCAGTTGTGCTTTTTACTTACATTAATGTCAAGGGAGCATC
>SCUP01000010.1 GCA_004297665.1 Nitrosarchaeum sp.
GTTACCTCACATATCAGGTACAGATGCTGCAGGTCAAGTAATTGCAATAGGTCAAGATGTAAAAAATATCAAAATTGGTGATAGAGTTGTCTCCCATGGAAACATGTCATGTAGAATCTGCAAATCATGTACTAGTGGAAAAGAATTTGATTGCAGACAGAGAAAAATTTGGGGATTTGAAACTGGTCCACTTTGGGGAGGATACTGTGAGGTTACACATTTGCCAGAAGTTAATGTCGTAAAAATTCCTGACAATGTCACATATGATTCTGCAGCAGCTGCTTCAATGACTTTGTTGACATCATGGCATATGCTAGTTGGAAGAGCAAAAATTCAACCAGGACAACTAGTTTTGATTATGGGTGGAGGTTCTGGTGTTGGAAATTATGGAATCCAAATAGCTAAATTATTTGGCTGTACTGTAATTGCCACAGCTAGTCCAGATAAATTAGATAAATTATTAGAATTAGGAGCTGATTATGCAATAGATCATAGAAAAGAAGACTGGCATAAGGAAATTCGTGATATTTCTAAAAAAATTACCAAACCTTTTGGAGATGTAACTGGAGTAGATGTAATTTTTGAGCACATTGGCGGTTCGCACTGGAATAAGGAACTGACTTTGCTAAAGTATGGTGCAACAATTGTTACAACTGGAGCAACAACTGGTTACGACGCTAAAACAGATTTACGCCATATTTTTTTCAAAGGCATAAATATTTTAGGCTCAACTCAAGGAACCAGAGCTGAATTAGAGCAAGCTCTGTACTGGATGTCTCAAGGCAAAATCAAATCTGTCATTGACTCTGTTTACTCTTTTGAGCAAGCAGCTGAAGCTCATACAAAGATGTTAACTGGAAAGGGACTATTTGGAAAAATCTTAATGAAGCCTTGATGTAAAATTAATGATGACTAGTACTCCCAAAACTGATTCTATACTTGATGAAGCAAATAGATTATTTTTAAATGGCAAACTACGAGAAGCAATTAATTATTATGATCAAATCCTACATGAAAATCCAAATCATATTGGTTCTCTTAACAACAAGGGATATGCATTAAATAAATTAAAAGACTATGATGGTGCCATACAATGTTATGACAGTGCCTTGAAATTAGATTCTGGAGATCTTTCTGTTCTAGTAAACAAAATATCCTCTTTGAGAAAAAAAGGTGAATTCACTGAGGCATTAAATTATTGCAATGCTATTTTGGAAAATAATTCAAAATACAACATTGTACTGTATCATAAAGAAAGAATATTGTTTTCAATGGAACGATTTGAAGAATCTATACTTTGTTGCAATAAAATTTTAGATGACTATCCACATAATGGAGATGTTCTTTTTGATAAATCTTGTAGTCTTGCAATGCTTTCTAGAATAGATGATGCACTTGATACGCTTGAAAATGCAATTTCACAAGGGGTTCAATATAAAATCAAAGCAAAAAAAACTACATCTTTTGAAAACCTAGCAGGCAATCAAAAATTTCAAAAACTAGTATCTTAGAGCCAGTGCGGAATTTCTAGATATCCTTCTATGCTTTCATGTCTTAATATTTTTAAAAGTGCATTTGCCTGAGGTGTAGAAAGAACAGGCTTGTCAAATTGATTGTCCGTAGAAATTCTAGGACATGCTACTTGAATAAATGCGTCTATTCCTTTTAGATTTTTTAATCTCTCATTTGTGATATCAGTTAAAGCAAATAATTGAACTGTCTTTCCCTCTTTTTCTAATTCTTTTTTAAATTTTAAAGCAAATACTTTGGATAGTTGTCCTTCTTTGAGTCCAATAATTATTCCAAATGACTGTGCATCTGCTGCTTTGTAAATTGCAAGGGTAGCTTTCTTTTTTAATTTCTGAGCAAATTCTGTGACTTCTCTTACTTCATTAAAATAAGGATCTAAAACATATGTTGGCATATTAGTTGAGAGTGCAATTCCAGCTGCATGAAAATTACTCTGTCCTAAAAAAACATAGGCATCAACCTTATCTTTGAGTTCTGTTGCTGGATAAAACTCACAACCAAACACTTGACCGTCATTTAGTTGTCCTTTCCCCTTGCCAATTTTTACTTCAATTCCACCACTAGTTAAAATTTCATTTACTTTATCCATCTGATGCAAATGTTGGCTATCTGTAACTAGAGATATTTTCTTTCCCTTGAGAATATCA
>SCUP01000366.1 GCA_004297665.1 Nitrosarchaeum sp.
AAAGACTCTTCCTTTTTATCAAAACATTCTTTGCACAACAAGCCTTCCATATCCCATTGCCATCTTGGTTCCCACAACTCTGAGATGATCTTTATTGTTCCACATGACACACATGCTTGTCTTACTTTTCCCTCGTAGTATTCCTTTGATTTATCAAAATGGCAATCTCCGCAAAGCATACCTTTGATATTCCACTCTTTTTTGGGTTTGTGTTTGTGTGTTAGTTCTTTGTTACAAATAGTGCAATATGTTGGCTTTTTGCCAAATAATCCCATATGCTATGTTGTAATTGAAATAATTTAAGTCAATACAAAATTAGAAAAAACAAATTTCTTCCCAAATGTTGCATTTGGGAACTGGATAACCTGATTTACTTGATTGCTTTGTGTGATTTTTGTTTATTTGTTTTTTGAGGAAGTTTTGGTTGTTTATGAATTCCCTTTGAAGGTGGAAATTCTTTATCTGTCTTCTTTTCCATCCTGACTTTTTTCAATTCATCGCTGATTGTTTTTTTATTGGTAGTTTTCATGAATATCTTGGCTGTCGAGTCATAAATAAACAAAACTATAATCAGTTCGTTTGTCTATCTCTATAAATTACATTGAGAAATACCTAGTTTAGAATCATGCAAAAAAGAAAAAATTCGTTGAATCAAAAAATAAAGTTATTATTTTTTATAACCCCTATAGTCATGTTTTTGACCATCTTTTTTATCCATTATATTTTCAATTCTCCGATATTTAGCTATGGCGATTCAACAAACTGGATTACATCTGTGATCGAAACTGGAATAGGTGCATCCATTACCATTGCAATCTTGATTTATTCAAACAATCAACAACGTAGATCTGAGGAGCAGCAAGAAAAAATTGCTGAATTAGTTTTGAACATACAAAACATTGAACAACGACATGATGAAAGAGAAAGAAAAAGATTGACCGTATTTAGTCATAGAATCATATCTAATTTGGAAACAATACGACAGAATCACCATGAATTAAGACAAGGCTTGACTGACTATCTAAATAATAACACTGAAGAAAACAAACAGAGTATAATTTTACTCTCTAAAAAAAATTTGGAATCTATTGCATATTTTATAATTCCAAACATAAAAAGTGACATTGGATACATCGGTGATCTCTTTGAAGACCCACTACTGAGTAAAAATATCATAAACCAATGCAATGAATATGGAACACTTTTAAAAAATATTGAAGAAAGATCTGATTGGAACAAAGATCCTCTTTTGATGAAAATATCATTAATTGATAATCAAATTAAAGTTCTAACCACTACGATTGATAAGATAAAACAAGAGATCTCTGAAAAACTATAATTTATCGCAATACTAATTTGTTATATCAA
>SCUP01000096.1 GCA_004297665.1 Nitrosarchaeum sp.
AGAGGGCGTTCAATTCCAGGTCTTATAGCAGCATCTCTTTATGCTGCATGTAGAAATACTGAGACTCCTAGGACATTAACAGATGTTGCAAATGGAATTAACATCAAGAGAAAAGATATTGCAAGATGTTACAGATTATTATTAAGAGAATTAGATCTGAAAATGCCAGTTGTGAATCCTATTAGATGTATCTCAAGAATATCTAGTATTGCAGAATTATCAGAAAAAACAAAAAGAAAGGCAGTAGAGATTTTAGATCAGGCTACTAAAATTGAACTTTCTGCAGGAAAAGATCCAATGGGTTTAGCGGCTGCAGCATTATACCTGTCTTGTGTAATAAATGGTGAAAATAAAACTCAAAAAGATATCGCAGTTGCTGCAGGAGTTACAGAAGTAACTATTAGAAATAGATACAAGGGTTTGAAAGAAGCTTTGGAAATATGATTATAAATTTATTTTTATAATAGAATTAATAATTTAGCTTAAATGAATAAAAAAATAATCATCATTCCCATAGTGTTGATAATAGTTGCAATAGGATTATCATTTAATCAAGATGATACAGAAAATAGCAATGTAGTTTTTCATGCTACTTTGGCAGATCCTGATTTATACAAAGATGGAATTTATTCTAATACATTTACTGTGAATAAAGGAAATTATTTTTTCAGATTTGTTCCCAATGGTGATAGTCCTCAATATCTAACTATTTTATTGAAAGGAAAGGACTATAATTTTTCTGAAAATTTCAAGCTGAAAGGAACTCTGCATCAAACAGGAATATCAGAGTATTATACTTGGGATTATGATGGACAAAAAGCAATTTTAATTCCAACTCAACAGGTAATAACCATTGAAATTAATCCGAATGGAAATGAACTAGGTCCAGTATCAGTCGATATTATTGAAAATTAAAAAGGCGTTTACCCCTTTACTGCAGAACTGTGAGAGATTTCCTCTCGTGGTCAGGTCGTTAAAACGCCTGATTACCTTTTTCGTTCTGCGGGGTAACGCCACTTTAGTCGATAGGAATTATATCCTTCGGCATTATTTATTGTAGTTACTTCAATTATTTAAGATTTAGTATGAAAAATTATAATATTTTATAGAGTTTTATGAAAAACTTTATTCTTCAAGCTAACTTGAAGGTTTGGAGAAAATCATATCAAAATTAGAAAATTGAAAAATTCAACATAGATAATGCGAAAGAAAACAGTGTTACATGATATTTTGATTTAGCATTAGATGTTAATAGTAACTTGATGAAAATTTTGGAAAACAGTTAGGTTTTGAAGAATGATTTATGAAATGATAAAATTATTTTCAAATTATAGAATTCATCCTACGAAGATGAAAAATAAATTCTGATTAGTTTAAAGAGCTATAAATTACTAAATTTATTGAAAAAAACATTGAAGTTATCGGGTAAAGTTGCAATCGTAACTGGTGGAAGTAGAGGTATAGGATTTGCAACTGCAAAGATTTTTGCTGAAAACGGTGCAAATGTAGTCATAACAGCAAAAGATTCAAAGAGATTAGAAAATGCAGTTAATCAGCTTTCAAATACAATAGGAATAGCAGCAGATATTAGAAATGAAAATGATGTTAAAAAAGTTGTAGAACAAACTATTAAGAAATTTGGTAAATTAGATATTCTGGTAAATAATGCAGGAATCTTTCCAAAGATAAAACAATTACATGAAATTGACGAGTCCGAATGGAATGATGTTTTAGATGTGAATCTTACAGGACAATTTAGATTTACAAAAGCAGCAATACCTCATTTACAAAAAACATCAGGATCGATAGTCAATATTTCATCAGATGCTGGATTAAAAGCATATCAAGGATTTAATGCAGATGCATATTCTGCGGCAAAAGCTGGATTAATTATTCTTACAAAATGTTGGGCGTTAGAATATGCAAAATACAAAATTCGGGTTAATTGTATTTGTCCTGGTGTGGTTGATACAGATATGACAAAACCATTTTTGAAAACTGAAAAAGATAGAGAATTTATGAATAATGAGCACCCTATGGGCAGAATTGGTCAACCAGAAGAAATAGCGAAAGCAATTTTGTATTTTGCTTCCGATGATGCTGCCTGGACAACAGGGGCAATACTTACAGTTGATGGCGGAGAATCAATCAAGTAAATTCACATGGATTTAATACTGCTCAAAGAATACTGAGAACAATGACAGATAGAAAGAAAAAAGCCAAATTAATTATTTTATTAGGAATAATTTGGGTAGTCATTACATTACCATTACCTTGGATAGTCAATAATCCACAAGTATCAGAATCTCAATTTAACATCATACTTACAATTATCGGAATAATGTCAATTCCATTTATTGTCCTAGGAGTTGTCTGGACATTAAAACCAGAATTAACTACCTAGGGTAATTACCAATGAAAAATATTCCAGTTTTAGACAAAATGCCAGAATTAGATGTGGCTATTGAGGCTGTATATGAAGCAGGAAATTCAATTTTAAAAATATATGAAGGCAAATATGAAACATTCACTAAAAGTGATGATTCGCCAATTACAGAAGCTGATCTAAAAAGTAATGAAATCATTAAGGCTATTTTATCAAAAACAAGTCATAAAATTTTATCTGAAGAAGATAAAGATGATCAGAAGAGACTATCAGAGGAAATTATTTGGATAGTTGATCCTCTAGATGGCACTTCTGATTTTATAGACAAAACTGGAGAATTTACTGTAATGATTGCACTAATAAAAAATAAAAAACCGGTTATAGGTGTTATTGGTTGGCCTACAGAAAAAACTATTTTTGCAGCACAAAAAGGTAGTGGTGCTTTTAGGTTTTCAAAAGACAAATGGGAGGAAATATCAGTTACAAAAGTTTCAGAACTTTCAAAATGTAAAGCAGTTGGTTCAAGACATCATCTTTCAGAAAAAGAAAAAATGTTTATCAAAAAATTAGGAATCAAAAATTTTACTAGTATAGGAAGTTCACTAAAAGTAGGAAAGATTAGTTCAGGAGAAGCAGAAGCATACATTACTACAACAAATAAAATGAAAGAATGGGATTCAGCTGCATCATATTGTTTAATTTCTGAAGCAGGTGGCAAAATGACCGATATGTTAGGTAATGACATTACATACAATAACAAAATAGTAAATCACCAAAATGGAATTTTAGTAACTAATGGATTGATTCACGATAAAATAGTTAAAGAGTTTAAAAAACTAGATTAGATTTCTTTTCTTAAGAAATTCCTTTACCTTTTTTGCGCTATCTGTTAATGACTCGTGCTCTGTATCAATTAATAAGTCTGGATTCTGTGGAGCCTCATATGGATCGTCAATTCCTGTAAATCCTTTGATCTCGCCTCTTCTTGCTTTGGCGTACATTCCCTTAACGTCTCTTTGCTCACATTTTTCAATTGAGCATCTAACGTAACATTCAGCAAACTGGTCACCTGAATTGATGATTTCTCTTGCATTGTCTCTGTTTTCCTTGTATGGGGAAACAAGAGATACTGCAGATGGAACTCCATGTTTTAATAATAATTTTGCCAAATGAGCTACTCTTTTGTTGTGCTCATCTCTTCCTGCCTTGGAAAAGTCTTTTGGTGAAAACCACTCTCTTAGCTCATCTCCATCAAGCATTGCTAAATTTGGAATGTCTTTTTGTAGCTCTCTAACAATTGTAGTCTTACCTGAACATGGTAGACCAGTCATCCATAAAACAAAAGGCTTCATAATTTGAAATTTCTCAAATAGGTCTTAAAGAGTTTACGTTAGAAACCAAGGACGTTTCTCAAGATACTCAATTTCTTTGATCATCTCTTGCATCTTTTTTGTAATTGCTATAACAGAACGAAACTGCTCAAACATCTCCATTTCTTCTTCTTTTGATATTACTTCACTTTCTGCCTTATCAAAGAATTGTTCCTCTTTTGACATGTGGTCCATAAGGTAAATTGAATATGTCCTGAGAAATCTTGCCACAGGTTCTCTTGCATCTTCTCCATTCTTCCAACGTGTCAGATGCGTTGATATGTTTTTTGCAATCCTTCGCGAAAACTCGTGCTCTATCATAAGATTTCTTATCTCTTCTTTTAGATGATCATAGCTTGCCACACATGGAAAATACGAGTCTTCCTCTCTTGAATAGTGGATAGAGTCTAGGAATTCTGCAATTACTAGATTTATTTTTTCAATATCATCAAGTGGTATGTCCTTTCCGTCATAGAGATCCTTGTAACACTTTATGATTATTTTTTCTAGACGTTTGATCTGCTTGTGGTCTTCTCGTAAAGAGTTAGTTGCACTCAATGATATCAAATGGTTTATGATGATTTAATGTGTATCTAGTTTACAAAATTACTCATGAGTAATTTTTCTTAATATCAGGAGTAGATCTTTTCTAAAATAAAAGGTGATATCTTAAATTCTACAAAATAGTATATGAGATATGTGCAAGATAGTTCTCTCTAAGAAAATAGAGTTATGGAAGAATTTCAGGTAAAATATCATGAAAAACATTAAGATGATGTATTTTTTTCTATTTGGGGGATTTGTTTTACTACCAAATGTGTATGGAGAGACGATAAATCAAAGTATGGAAGGAAGTATGGATATTCAGATAACACATCCAGATGAGTCTATAATTGAAAGAATAATGTCAATTTCAATATTAATTAAAAATAATGGTTGGGAAGACAAACAAGACATTTCATTTATCTTTACCAGTCAAGATAATGCAATGGTTCCAGTTTCAGATAATAGCATCAGAATAGACAAATTATCTCAAGGCGGCTCATATGGAGAGAGTATAAATTTTAAAATTTCATCAGATATTAATCCAGGAATTCATTTTCTTAATGTAAAATATTCTCAAGTTTTAGTAAGCAATAACAAAGAACCACAAGAACCGATTGTTCATGATATTGCAATACCAATAGTTCTAAAAGAAGAACCAAGTGTAAGAATTC
>SCUP01000097.1 GCA_004297665.1 Nitrosarchaeum sp.
GGAATTATTACTTACAGGGATTTTGTTCCAGCAAAATTACCTTATTGGTTAGCTCAATCAGCTGATCCAAAGGAAGTTGACAATTATAAAATGAAAAGTAATCTTGATGAATTCCAAGTAAATCAAATGAACCATCTCCTTCATTTCAAAGCTGTTGATATAATGTCGCCAAATCCAATTACAATTGAATTTGATAAGGATGTAGGAGTAGCTGTATTGCTAATGATAAGAAATGATATTAGTGGTTTACCAGTTGTTAAAAAATCAAAACTGGTAGGAATTATCACTAAGACCGATATTGTAAATGCTATTGCAGAAGCTTAATTATTATGATTGATAATCTTACTTTGATGTTAAATCACAAAAGAGTGAACTGATTACAAATGATTAGAAAAAACATAAAGAAAATCCTTGTCCCTATGGATGGCTCGAAGAATTCTATGAGAGGATTAGATGAGGCAATTTATCTTGCAAGACAATGCCACGCAATAATTACTGGTTTGTATGTGATTCCAATATACCCAAGAAATTTCACTGATACTATAATGCCGTATCAAATTCATCTTACTAAATCGGCTAAAAAATTTATGGAATCTGCAAAGACTATCTGTGCTCAAAAAGGCATTGTGTTTAAATCTAAAATATCTTTTGGAAGTCCAACTGTAGAAATTGATGAAATGGCTAGAAATAAAGAATTTGACATTATTGTTATTGGATCCAGAGGTCAAAGTGGCTTGAAAGAAGCTTTCTTGGGTAGTGTTGCAAATGCTATAGTACATAAATCCAAAATTCCAGTGTTGGTCATAAAGTAGTGATTAGTATGTTTTCAAAAATGCTAACTAGAATTCTTGTTCCATATGATGGCTCCGAATATTCAGTAAAGGCATTAACTAGGGCTATGGAACTTTCACATAATCTTGACTCTGAGGTTTTTCTATTTTCTGTTGTTTATGTAGACTATATTGCGCCACCTGGAATACTAGGGCTAACCAGAACAAGATCAGAAAAAGAGGCTATAAAAAAATGGACTGAATCAGTTAGAGGAAATACAGAAAAAATGTTAAAATCAGCTGTTAAAAGATGTGAACAAAAAGGAGTTTCTGTATCGTATAACATCACACAAGGTAATGTAGCAAATGAAATTTTGAGCTTTGCAAAAAAGAAAAGAATTTCATTAATAGTAATTGGTAGTCATGGGTTACATGGAATTGGGAAACTAAAGACATTAGGTAGTGTCAGTAGAAAAGTTTCCGAACAAGCTAAATGTCCTGTATTATTGGTTAGATAAGTTTCAGAATAATTTGTCTAGACCCAAAAATGCACATTTCTAACAAAATAAATTATCCCAATAAAAGAAATTCCTAAAATTACACCTGAAAATGTTCCAAATTCAGGAACAACACGAGTCCCAATAATTTCAATGTATTTTGTGTCTTTGGGAATTATCATTCCCAATGCATATTGATTAGGAAATTTAGTGAGATCGTATTTTGTATCTATGCCGTCAATTACCAGTCGGTATTGCTCATTTTCGGCGGAAATTACTTCAATAGGTAATCGTAACCATAAGACACTATTTGATGGAACGCTTTCCATAGTGATTTCAATGGATTTTCTATCCGGATTGATATTCATATATGCCAGTTTTGGCAATTCGTCTATTTTTTTGATATCAACTTCAAAACTTCCATGATAGCCATAATAGATATCATATGTTTTTTCATCTATTTTTAATAGATATTTTTCAGACGAGAGTTGTGCAATATCCAAATATTGTGCAAATACATCCCTATCATCAAAGATATGACTGCCAAAAGCAGTGCTAGTTGGGATTAATGCCAAAATGATAATTGCAAATGCTAAAAATATTTTCAAGTTATCTTATACCTCGACAATCCTAATTATGAGAATTACTTTACCACGGTAACTGGAATTTTTGAAGTTTGAACAATATAGTTAGAAACACTACCCAAAAAAAGACGTTTTAGTGTACTTTTACCTTTTGCACCAATCACAATCATATCGTGTTTGTATTTTTTTGTGAATTGTTCTATGTCATATGCAGGATCATAGCCATAGATTATTTTAGTTGTAAACGCTATGTTTTGATTTGTACATCTATCCTCCGCGTCTTGTATAAATTTTTGTGCTTTTTTAGCCAAAGATATTTTGACTTTATCTTTTGAATGACTAACTACATGAACAGGTGGAAGTGTTGCAATATGAAGAAGTGTTATTGATGAATTGTTATTTCTAGCAAATTCAATTGCTTTTTCCAATCCTCGGATAGAATTAGGTGAACCGTCTATAGGTACAAGAATTTTTCCCATCATGTTCTAACTTTAATCCTAGAATTTATACTCATATGTGAATTCTCACCATAAAAATAATCTGAGATATTTTTGTTTTAATGGTAAGATTGTAATTACTAGTTATCAGTCATTCTATAAAATATTTCAATCCTAAAAAACGACGTATTTTATTATTGATCCAATCTAATCAAAAGAACACGGAAACGCTTACACCATATACCAATGTATATCGCGTTGAGTTAACACCCTACGTTTCCGTGCGTTGCACCAAACCGAAGTTTAATGCAATAATCGTATTACAAAATCACACTTAAAGATCCAACATGATTATCATTATTGATTTTAAAAGATACAAAAAAGAATGCCATAATACGTAGCCAGTGCTATTACATTTGATGCTCTAAATATCCAAATCTGATTATGCTATTGGGTATTTGCCTGAAATCAACTCATTACAAAACTCGTGTATGTTTTGCAGGTTATTTTCAACTATTTCATTAATTTGATTTTTTTCTGCATCATGTAATTGTCCTGTAATAGTGGGTTGTACAATGACTGCCTTTGGATCATTTACTGGTCTTCCAATCATATTATACATCCAAACACATACTTCATCCAAACCGGATACTTTGGTATGTATTTCATTGGCAATCTTAAAAGAAAGAGCATTGTAGATTTTACCAATGTGACTGACGGGGTTTTTGCCAGCAGTAGCTTCAGAACCCGCAGGTCTGCTGGGTGATATTACACGACTCGCCATATTTCCTCTTCCTACTTGTCCAGAATCTGCACTATCCGCAGATGTGCCTAAAACTGTCAGATAAAGGCCAGACATTCCTCTGTTTTTCGAATCTAAACAATTCATGTTTGTAGTGACTTTCATGCTGTAATTCTTTTTTAGAAATTCATTTATTTCTTGAAGCATCTCATCTTTTCTTTGAAAATATTGATTCTCAGATGAAATGAATCTATCTACAAATGCTGTAGCTATAGTAAGATCAACATGATTTGAATCTCTAAACCCCATCACTTTAACATCTTCACCTGATTCCGGGAAGTTGTCTTTGAATTGTTTAGAGTTTATGTGTTGTTCTGTATTTAGTACGATAGACTCAGTTTCTGTAAATGGTGCATAACCTACAAGTACAGATGTATCATTTGCAGCAAATGATTTGGTATTTTCAAATATTGATTGAAGTTCCTTTGATGTTACACCTATTTCTACCTGATATTCCACATGTTCGTCATTTACAAATCTTAGATTTTTTTCAAACCATTTCTTTGCAGTTTGTATTGCAAAATCTCCTATCGGGAGTTTTCTTTCACCAATATCAAATGTTGCTCTGTCGCCTAAAATCATCTTCATTGGTTTTATGATTTTACCCCCTCCAAAATTGCTTTCACTTTGCCCTGCCACCAACAATGCTTTATCCATGTTATGGTGCTGAATTGCACCTGTTTCCTTAAGATATAATTTGGATAAATCAACCGAAATTTGATTCATTACCAGATCACAGATGGTATCTGGGTGTCCTATTCCTTTTCTCTCTACAATTTCAAATCTTTTTTTAAATGTAGGGATGTTATTTACCGATTCAATGAATATTTGATTTGTCACACAAAAACTTTACAAACAGAATCATAAGTCCTATTTCATGATTACCAAAATTGATAATTATCTATTGATTTAATGTTACAATTCATCTGAACCATACCGTGCAAAAGGAAACAGTTCTGTATGAGAGGTTAGCAAATCATAAAGTAAGATGCTTGGCATGTGCTAGATATTGTGAGCTTGGCGAGGATCAAATTGGTTTGTGTGGAATTAGAGGAAATAAAGGGGGAAAACTAGTTCTTTACGTATATGGAAAGGTCGCAGCAGCCCATATTGATCCAATAGAGAAAAAACCAGTAACTCATTTTATGCCTGGAAGTAAGATCTTTTCGATTGGAACAACTGGATGCAATTGGCTGTGTAAATACTGCATCAATTTTGATCTCAGCCAAAGACGAAAAATAGAAGGAGTCGATATTACACCTGAAAAAGTGGTAGAAAAGGCACTTCAAAGTGGGTGTCATGGAATAGCATACACGTACAATGAACCCAGTATATTTTTGGAATATGCAAGAGATTGTGGCGTATTGGCAAGAAAGAATGGACTGTTTAACATTTTTGTCTCAAATGGATATGGTACACCAGAATCAGTTTCTATGATGAATGAATTTCTAGACAGCATTACAGTTGATTTTAAGGGAAATGGAGAAGAAAAATTTGTTAGAAAATATATTGGAATTCCAAATTCTCAGCCTGTTTTTGATACACTATTAGAAATTCGTGATAAAACAAAAATTCATGTAGAAATAACAGATTTGATTGTTCCAGATGTAGGAGACAATCTTGAATATGCAAAAAAACTCTGCAAGTTTGTTTACGATGAATTTGGACCAGACATGCCAATTCATTTTTTACAGTTTCATCCATCATACAAGATGATGGAATTCCCTTCAACACCAGTTATCACATTAGAAAAACATCATGAAATTGCAAAGAAAGAAGGTTTGAGGTATGCATATGTTGGTAATGTTCCAGGACATCCATTGGAACATACCTATTGCCATGAATGCAAAAAAATTGTTGTACGACGATATAATTTTGATATCTTAGAATGGAATCTAGATGATCACAACCAGTGCAAATATTGCGGCACCAAAATACCAATCGTGGGAAAATTAAATCCGGCATACAAAGAAAGAAGATTTGAGTTTGTTTTTTAACATGATTCTTAAATTCAAAACATGCAACATTCTTAAAACATTGATTAATCCAGAAGATTTATGATAAACCCTCAATTAATGGATCTACTTGATACCAACAATACCCTTGATATCTTAAAGGACTCTGTGGCATATCAACTCCAAAAAATGCAGAGTGTAGAAAAAACTGCAGACGGAAAAGAGTGGTATCAAGATCTCCCCCAAATTGTCAAAGACAAATTTAATGATTACAAAGAAGCATACGAGAACATCTCTCGTATATTGAAATCAGATCATCATGTAATGTTAAATGAAATGAGCAAGGGGTACTATTATTGGAGATTATTACGTTCTTCTTGTAATACATATCAAAATGATTTGATAGAATTTGAACAACAACTAGTTCAAGAATTTAACCTCAAAGAAACAAAAGCAATTTCAAATAACGAGATTCTAAAAAATTGCATAAAAATACTAACTGAACATGCCGTTGAAGACTAATCCCTTCATCATTACTTTTTTTGCATTCTAGTAATTATTTGATCACAAATTTTTCTCATTTCAGAATCAGAACCCACACTGCAAATTTTTACTAAATCAGTGGCTGTTACTATTCCAATAATTTGATTGTCTTTTTTGACAGGTAGCTTGTGAATGTTGTTTGTTTTCATAATTTGTGCAGCTTCCCAAACTGTTTCGTTTGGGTTTACTTCGATTATTGGCGAAGACATTACTTCTTCTAATGGAGCATACAATGGTTTTCCTTCAGCAGCTATTCGTTTAACAAAATCTCTTTCTGTCAAGATGCCTATTGGTAATTGATTTTTAGTTACAATGATACAACCAATATTGTTTTTATCCATCAATTTAGCAGCATCCTTGACCGAAGTAGACACATCTAATGTGATCAAATCACTAATCATTACATCTTTTACAAATGTATGTGCCATATTATTACCTAAGATTTTCTTCTAATAAACAAGATCCTAATTTTCATATAGAGAAATTATTTTGATGTCAAAAAATTAGTTATTTTACTATTAAAACAGGAATTTTTGATTTATGTAAAACATAATTTGAAGTACTTCCAAGAAAAATTTCTTTCATAGAGCCCATTCCTCTTGAGCCTATTACAATAATGTCGTATGATTTGGTATCTGCATAGCTTATGATTTTTGGTCCTTCATCCCCATAAATTATGGCATCATCAAAAATAATACCATTTTGCGCAGCACGTGTTTTTGCTTTTGACATGAATTTGGAGGCATTATCAAGTAGATATTTTTCAAGATTGGAAATTTGTGAATCTGTGGAGTTAGATATTGGAATTACATACAAACCAGTAATTATTGCGTGGCATTGTCTTGCAAGATAAATTGCCTCATCTAATCCTCTCATAGAATTCTTCGAGCCATCCATAGGGACAAG
>SCUP01000098.1 GCA_004297665.1 Nitrosarchaeum sp.
ACCTGCGTACATGATTGATGCATTCAAATCTACATTAGAAGAATTGATTCATACTGATGTCATAATAGTTGTAGTTGATATTAGTGATTCATTATTTGATTTGAGAAAGAAATTTGCAAGTTGTATGCGAACTTTAAGTGAATTGCGAGTTGAAATGGATAGAATAATTTTTGCTTTAAATAAATCAGATTTATTGACAACTAACGAAATTGAAGAAAAAATAGAGATTCTTAATTTAAAAGATTATAAAAAACGGATTGCAGTATCAGCTAAAACAGGATACAATGTTAATGAGTTAAAAAACCTCATCAAAGATATTATTCAAAGTCAAAACTCACCAGAATTCAAAAAAGAGACTCCAAAGGAGTTTGACAATATATATGGTAATTGAGGTTGTAAGGATTGGACAACGTCTTGTTAGAGATGATAGAGTAACTACACATGTAGCTCTAGTTGCAAGAGCTTTTGGGTGTGCCAAAATATTCATGACCGAAGTAAATCCAGAGATTAGAGATACTTTAGAAAAAATCAACAAAAATTGGGGTGGGAATTTTATTGTGGAGTTTATCGATAATTGGAAATCAATTGTAAAAAAGAAAAAAGAAGAATACAAAATAGTACATCTCACTATGTATGGAGAAAGCATCAATGATGTAGATGACCAACTTAGAAAAGAAGAAAATTTACTAATAGTAGTAGGTGCAGAAAAAGTACCTAGAGAAATCTATGAACTTGCGGATTACAACGTAGGAATAGGGAGTCAACCTCATTCAGAGATTAGTGCCTTAGCTATACTTCTTGATCGTATTCAAAAAGGAGAGCAATTTAAGAATAGTTTTCCAGGGGCTAAAAGAAAGATCATACCTACAAGAAAAGGCAAAAACGTCCTGGTAAGCGGAACAAGGGATTAATAATAGAAAATCATTAGTGACTAGAGTTGGTAGACAAATACGAAGACCCCTTTGTTAGAATTGCATCCATGATAGGAGGAGATGAGTATCTCAAGGTTGCAAGATCGCTTTTGAAGGCAGAAGATGCAACAGATGAGGAAATTGCAAGTTCTACAGGTTTGAGGATCAATATGGTTAGAAAAGTTTTGTATGATCTATTTGGAAAATCACTCATCACTGGAATTAGAGTCAAAGATGAGCGCAAAGGATGGTTTGTATATAGATGGAGAACACGTAGGGAAGAAGTAGAACATTTCATAGAGAGTCAAAAAAAGAAAATCACAGAAAGATTACAACAAAGATTTGATTATGAAAATTATTCAGATTTTTATCATTGTGGAAATGAAGATTGCCACAGAGTTACGTTTGAGGATGCATTAGAAGGAATGTTCAAGTGTCCATCATGTGGAAATGTATTAAATTTAAAAAAGAATGACAAATCAAAAAAAGCATACTCAAAAAAAATTGATGAAATTAAAAAAGACATGCAACAGACATTCTAGTATTACATCTATTTAGAAAAAATACCGATTTGGAATGAACGTATGAAGAATTTAATTAAATTATATACAAAAATACTTGCAAATCATCTAAAAATTTGAGAAAGAAGTCACTAAATTAAATAGGAGAATTCAGTGTAAAAATCCTGAATCAAATAACGACAACAAATCCAGCAACAGGTGAAGAAATTGCAAAATATACAACAATGGATAAAGAGCAAGTATTTCAGTTAGTTGGAAAGGCAAGAAGAGCTTTTCCAGAATGGAAAAAAGATTATGAAAAACGTAGAAGTTACATTTACCATTTAGTCGAATATTTAAAAAAGAACAAAATAGAAATGGCAAAAATTGAAACTTCTGAGATGGGGAAAACAATCAAAGAATCAATTGGTGAAGTTGAAAAATGTGCATGGGCATTGGAGTTTTATGCAGATCACGGGGATAGTTTTCTTGCTGATGAAGTATTAAACACAGATGCAAGAAAAAGTTTTCTTACTTTTGAACCACTTGGGGTAATTGGTTCAATTATGCCATGGAATTTTCCTTATTGGCAAGCTCTAAGATTTGCTGCGCCGTGTTTAATGGCAGGCAATGTAATAGTAATGAAACCATCTAGAGTGACAATACAATCAGGTATTGAGATTGAAAAAGCATTTACTGAATCAGGCATACCAGATGGAATATTTCAAACAATAATAGGAAGTGTAGAATCTGCCAATCATCTTATAGATTCTGATGTTAATGCAGTGACATTTACAGGCAGTACAGACGCAGGTGCCAAGGTAGGTCAAAGAGCTGCAGTGAATTTAAAGAAATGTGTTTTGGAGCTTGGTGGAAGTGATCCATTTATCGTATTAGATGATGCAATTATTGAAAAAGCTGCAGAAGGAGCAGTTAAAGGTAGATTCATCAACTGTGGTCAAAGTTGTGTTGCATCCAAAAGATTCTTTGTTGGTAAAAATATTGCCAAAGATTTTATTGAATTATTTATCAAAAAAGTATCTCAATTAAAAGTTGGAGATCCTACTTTAATTGAAACTGATATTGGACCTTTATCAAGTAAAAGTAGCTTAGAAACTATTTCAGGAATTGTAGAAGATGCAAGAAAGAATGGTGCTGAAATTCTTTTAGGAGGTTCAGAAATTGATAGAAATGGGTACTTCTACCAACCCACAATTCTTACAAATGTTAAACCAAATATGAGAATTGCAAAAGAAGAGACATTCGGTCCAGTTGCCCCTATAACAATAGTTGAAAATGAAAGTGAAGCTGTAAGATTAGCAAACGATACAGAATTTGGATTGGGGGCAAGTATTTGGACTAAAGATCTAGCAAAAGCTGAAAAAATATCGAGACGAATAGAATCTGGAATAGTTAGTGTCAATAATGTGGTAATATCAGATCCAAGAATTCCATTTGGGGGAATAAAACATAGTGGATTTGGGAGAGAATTATCAAGATATGGAATGCTTGAATTTGTGAACATTAAATCAGTTAGATTCTATGACAATCTAAGCCACCATCATTACGTGGAATAAGTTCTCAATCATTAGAATTAGATTTTATCTTTAGTTTTCTTCATCATCGTCATAATCACATTCTTCTAACTCAACATGAGTTGGACTTCCACTCTCGTTAAAGTAAATTTCAATACATATGTCAGATGCCAGAGTTGAGGCTAAAGTTTCCGCTATTTCCTTAGGAAAGTTACCTAACAGACTAGAATTTGAGGAATATTTGTATTCAGTAAGTTCATCGTCGTGATAGAAATCTAGCTCAATGTCCCCATTGGCATATTTTCTGACTCCAACCACTTGACCAAATATACTGTAAGACAAATTTAATTTCTATGTTGAGAAACATCTCGAGTTAGGGTTTCAGCTAATTGTTCATAATGTTCTCTGGTTTTCCCAGTTTCTTTTAGTTTTAATTCCTCAATATCATTTAGTTCTTTATCAACCTTTTTTGCAACATATTGCAAACGTGCTTCAGCCATCATAAACAATCTATTATTCTCTTTCCACAGATGTTCTGTTATATGTTCTACATATTGTTGCATATCACTAATTAATTTTATAGAATTACCAGATGAAATGTAATCCTTAGCAGAATTTTCCATTTCTTTTCCAATTTCTCTTGAACGTTCGTGATCTATCAACATCATTGCTATTGGACCCATATTACGTGGCATTCCTGCTTGTTCTAATGCAGGAAATAGTGAATTCTCTTCCTTACTATGATGACAAACATCAGTGAAATTTTTTGAAAAATCAATAACAGGCAATAATATAGATTCAGGAATTTGTTTGCCATCATTTAGAAGTTGAATTGTAGATTCCATTGCTTTGATGACTTTTTCTATTAGATCATGATCTCGTCTTAAAGATGCAGTTGACATGACATTTACAAATGAAATCCGATATCTATATCTTATTCAAATTTTCAGTTAAATAATTAAAAGATAGGAAATTTGTTAACGAGTTATTCGTCAACAATTGTGTCTAACGATTAGAAAGGCTTTTTGCTTTAACAAATGCCCAAATCTTTTTTGTCATTTCACTTGGTGCAATAGGTTTGTTACCAAAAACTTGTTCTACAGTTTCTTGACGACCTGCAAAATTAATTGCATAACCACCAAATGCTGGTTTTTTAGATTTTGATTTGCTTGATGATTTTGCTTTAGTCTTTGATTTTTTACTAGTGCTTTTAGTTGTAGTTTTCTTTTTTGTCGTAGCTTTCTTTTTTGCTGCCAATTTCTTGTTATATTTTGAATTAAGTATAATAACTTACACTTTTGTATAATGTAAAACGAGGTAATTTTCGAGTCTTTTTATTGTATTTAATCGAAGTCTTGGTGATTTTATGATTTTATCAAAACCTTGTCCTTGAACAAATGTTATTGCATTAATACCTCCAATGATAAATGGAGTAATAGTTATCAGAATTTCATCAAACAAATTATTTTGAATAAATTGCCAGTTAACGGTTCCACCGCCTTCGACCAGAACGGTATTAATTTTTCTTTTACTTAGATTACTCATTAAGGATTTTATGTTGACTGAATTTTCACCAGTCATGATTATTTCAACTGGAAATCTTTTTAATTTTTGTAAATTTGCTTTACTAATTCTTTTAGAAACTGCAATAATAGTTGGAATTTTATTACATGTTTGTAAAATTTTTGAATTGACAGATATTGTTCCTTGAGAATCTAAAATTATTCTTGTAGGGTTTTTCCCTTTTACATACCTTACAGTAAGTAATGGATCATCTCTATGTATTGTATTTTTTCCTACTAGTATTGCATCAACTTTTGAACGAAGTCTATGAAGTCTAATTTTATCTTTTTTAGAAGATAGTTTTGAATCACCTAAACGTGTCGCGATTTTTCCATCTATTGAAATTGCAGCACTTAGAATTACATGTGGTCTAGATTTTTCCATGTACTATTTTACCTCCAATCATCACAGCTCGAATTGTAGATTCGGATGCTCTATGTACAATAGATGCATGTGGATTATGCATTGGCTCTAAATCCAATGCATGTTTATCTATGAAAATACAATCTGCAAATTTACCATTTTCAATTACTCCAATATCTTTTCTCAAAATTTTCCCACCGTTCACAGTTGCCATTTTTAGAATTTCTTTTGGATCGATTCTTTTCTTGTGAATACCCAT
>SCUP01000099.1 GCA_004297665.1 Nitrosarchaeum sp.
GCTCTTCCGATCTATGGGAAATGGATTACCTATTTCTGCAATAACAGGACCAACTGAATATATGAAAATATTTGATGAATTATGGGTTTCATCTACAAACAATAGTGAGGCACTATCTCTTGCTGGAACTATAGCTGTAATAAACGAAATGAATGAAAAAAATACAATTTCAAAATGCTGGGAAATGGGAAAAAGATTATTTGATGGGTGGAATAAAATAACATCAGAAAACGGAATAAATTCAAGAATTACAGGATATTCTGTGAGAATGAAAATGGAATGTTTTGATACTAAAAATAATAATTCACCTGAATTAAAAGCACTTATCTTGCAAGAAATGGTAAAAAAAGGCATTTTCATATCTCCAAGTTGGTGTGCATTATCATTTTCACATTCTCAAGAGGATATTGATTTTACACTAAAAACACTGGATTTAGTTTGTAAAGAAATCAATAAAAAAATTTCAAATGATGATTATAAACAATTTATCGAGGGAAAAATGCCTACAACTGTTTGGAGTATGAGAATTAACCCTACAAGAAAAAATTCTTAAATTAGGTTTTATTATTAAATTGTATCGAGTGAACATATCTTTTATAGAATCGATAGTAATTACATTTTATTATCATTAAAATAATCCTGAATAATTTTGCGTCTTTATTTCGTTTTGTAATCTTACTTTCCTTTTAACAAGATATACTCAACATTAAATTGATTCTCACAAACAACTATTATGTCATAATATGATTTTATTGCATAATTTGTAATTACGTGTATTTTATAATTTTATTGTAGTTTATTGCTTATGATATTTAATTTAATAAGTTCTCTAGTCTTTAATACTCTTTGTGAATTTACCTTTCTATATTTTGTCAAAAGATATTGAGGATTTTTTATTATCCAAAATATACTTTTCAAAATTATACTAATGTTAGGATTTTGTGCTATATTATTTTCATATTCAGTTGATGAAATTTTTGTAGAGCCATAAAGCTTATAGTCAAACCAAATTTTAACCTCTCTGAAACCATATTTTAGGAAAAAAACTAGCAAAACATACCAAGAGCTTGGAAATTCAAAGTTTGTAATTTTCATCGATATTTGGTTTTTGAATCCATGAAAAGCAATATCATGTTTTATTGTTTTAATTGTCTGCCCACCTATATGATAAACAATTGATTGTGGAACTAATACGACCTTGTAGCCTAGTATCCATGCTCTCCAACCTAGATCAACGTCTTCAAAAGAAACAAAAAATTTTTCATCAAATCCATCTAGCTTCTCAAATGCATCACGTCTAACTAACATTGATGCGCCTCTAGCACTAGAAATTGGTCGTACATTATCAGGGATTTTTTTAGAGTTATAGACTATTCCCAACTTATCTATAAAATCTCCACTAGAATCAACTTCACAATTGGGTTTTAATAACAGACTTTGTAGCACTGCAATACTTTGATCAGCTTCAGAAACAGTCAATAATTCATTAATAAAATTTGGAGTAACTTCGGTGTCATTATTTAGAAATAAAAAATATTCTCCTTTTGCAATTTTGGTTGCCATATTATTTGGTTTTGCGAATCCATAGTTCTTGTCAAGTTTTAATATTATAGTATTTGGATAATTGTCCTTGACATACTCCAAGCTAGAATCAGAGGAATTATTGTCAACCAGTATTATCTCAATGTTGTGATAATTTATTTCTGCTAGTGATTTGAGACATTTCTCAAGATGTGATTTTCCATTATAATTAACAATAATTATTGATATAAATGGAATATCTACCATTACCTAATCTCCAAAATCATAAATTATCTTCTACTCCTGATTTTATTTATATAAAACAATAATATTTTTTCAGAAAGTGATTCGGGTAAGAAATTTTTGATTATTTCTAGTACAATTTCCATAAGTTTTTTCTCTATTTTTTTATTTTTAGAGTATTTTTTTAAAGATAAATTATACTTGTTTCGAGTTATTTCATCTAGCTTGGATAAGATTTCTTTTTTAATTTTATCAATATATTTTAATGATTTTACTATGTTTTTGTGAGATGTCTGATTTTTGTGTATTCTATATTTTAAAAGATTTTTTTCAACAAGATGAAATTTTGTGCCATATAGAATTCCAGATCTTAGAAAAAAATCATAGTCTATAGCAATAGTATCATTTAATGTACGCATAATACATCCTTTATTAAATAATGATGCTGGAATCAACACAGTATTGACATTGATCAATTGTCCATTTAATAATCTGACATTAAACTCAAAATCATCAAGATTGTTATAGTTTGACTCGTAAAAATTGCGCATTTTTTTTCCTTTCTCATCGATCATTTCCCAATTTGAATAGACTATAGTGTTTTCAGGTAGCTTTTTTGCTTCTTCAACTAAAATTTCAATTGTATTAGGAAATAGAACGTCATCAGGTGATAACCATTTCATCCATTTTCCTGACATTTTCTTTATTCCAGTATTAACTGCTTCAGATAATCCTTTATTTTTTTGATCAATGAGTATAATTTTATCATTATATTGATTCAAAATTTTAATTGAGTCATCGGTAGAACCATCATTAATAACTATAATTTCAATATCAGCATAAATTTGAGATAAAACAGATTCTATTGATTCTTTTAAGAATTTTTCAGAGTTATATACTGGAATAATTACAGATACTAGATCAGAATACATGACATATGTCTAGTTTGGAACTATATTTCTATTAGTTTGTAAGATCGGAAGAGC